>CAYOBK010000104.1:0-1839 GCA_964402275.1 uncultured Bauldia sp. | reverse complement strand
AATTCCTGGATCAATTCGCCCGGCGCCCAATACACGTCGATCAGCCCGCCGGTCTCGGCGGTGACACGATCGAGCGATCGCTCGAGCGCCAACTGCGCGAAATCGGCGCCGGCAGCGAGCAGTTGCAACGCCTCGTTGGCCTCGGCCTCCGTGGCCACCATGAGATGACGGATCAACACCTCGGTCGGCAGATTCATGCCGGCCACTGCCGCCTCATAGGCCGCGTTGATATCCTCCTCGGTCACCGTCGGCACGACGAATTGCTCGACATAGTTGTCGCGGAGGAGTCGCTCGCGGATCAGCGCAATCTGGGCGAGGAACTCCGCGTCCTCGTCGAGCGCCTCCGTTTCGGCGGCCGCCGCGATCAATTTGAACTCGATCGCCACCTGGATGAGGATGGCGCGCCAATTCTCTTCCGGAAACTGCGTCAGCTGGTTTCCCATGATCTGCGCCGTCACGCCGAGATCGCGTTCGGTAATCGGCACGCCATTGACTGTGGCAACAACCGCGTCGGGATCGATCTCGTCGGCGATCACCTCCTCGACCGCGGGGGGCGGCTCGACCGGCAACGGAATGCCCTCGCCGACCGGAGCCTCGGCACCCGGTATCGGCATTGGACCCTGCGACGCCGCGGGAACGGACAGGATGAGCGCCAAGGCGGCCGTCAGCGCCGCGCCGGCCGGGATGCCGAATCGGCGGAATAACCCTCCGATCACGGAGGACTGAATTGACATGAAAGGCTCCCATTTTCCGGCTTGGCGAGCGCTTCGGGGACTGGCCAAGACTGCGCCCAAAACGGCCGAAAACGCATCCGGACGCTACATTGACAACAAACGGCCCCCCTCTTATCTCTCTCAAGGCTTGGCGTCCACAGCGCTGTATTCCGGGTTCGATCCGGCCGTATCGGCTCGCTAGTCCGAACGAGTCAGATAGAGACAGCGGCTGGCCGCATCGCGTGGTCGGACCATCTGGCAACATTAGGGATCACCATGGCCGGCATCGGCGCGATTTCCCGCAGACTGTTCGGCAGCGCAAATGATCGTCGCATCCGCGGATATCGCCCGGCCGTCGACGCGATCAACGCGCTCGAGCCGGAGATGGAGAAATATTCCGAGGGCGAATTGCGGCTGCGCACCGAGTGGTTCCGCGAACAGCTGGCTTCCGGCACGCCGCTGAAGGAACTGCTCGTCCCGGCTTTCGCGACGGTTCGCGAGGCGAGCAAACGCACGCTCGGTCAGCGCCATTTCGACGTCCAGCTGATGGGCGGCATGGTGCTCAATGAGGGCGCCATCGCCGAGATGAAGACCGGCGAAGGCAAGACCCTGGTCGCGACGCTCGCCGCCTATCTCAACGCCCTCGAAAGCAAAGGCGTTCACGTCATCACCGTCAACGATTACCTCGCCCGCCGCGACGCCGATTGGATGGGCCAAATCTACCGCTTTCTCGGCATGGAGGTGGGCGTCATCGTCCACGGGCTCGGCGAGCAGGAACGGCAGAAGGCCTACGCCGCCGACATCACTTACGGCACCAACAACGAATTCGGCTTCGATTATCTCCGCGACAACATGAAATACGAACTCGCGGCCATGGTGCAGCGCGGACACCATTTCGCGATCGTCGACGAGGTCGATTCGATCCTCATTGACGAGGCGCGGACGCCACTGATCATCTCCGGCCCGCTCGACGACCGGTCCGAGCTCTACAACACCATCGACGCATTCATTCCGCGACTTGCGGCCGAGGACTACGAGGTCGACGAATAGCTGCGGGCCGTGTCCTTCACCGAGGTCGGCAACGAGATGCTGGAGGACTTGCTGTCCAAGGCGGACCTGTTAAAGG
>CAYOBK010000103.1:0-4217 GCA_964402275.1 uncultured Bauldia sp. | reverse complement strand
ATGATGCAGAAGCGCGACCGCGACGACCGGCGCGGCGACCGCCCGGGCCGGGACCGCGGGCCGCGCCGCGATTCCTCCGAAATCGGCGAGGAAGCATAGACATGGTCGACATCAATCAGTTGCCGGCTCGCCGGCCGTTCTTCCGCCGGCGCAAGACCGACCCGCTGTCGGGTGCGGACGCGCCGGCGATCGACTACAAGGATGTGCGCCTGCTGCAGCGCTATGTCTCCGAGCGCGGAAAGATAGTCCCGTCGCGCATCACGGCCGTTTCGGCCAAGAAGCAGCGCGAGTTGGCGCGGGCGATCAAGCGAGCTCGTTTTCTCGGCCTCCTCCCCTATGTGATCAAATAAGAGAGTCGCCGGGCGGCGATATTCACTCGACTGGTTGGGGCGTGCCCGGAGATGCCTCTAACCGCTCCGCGAGCGGGACAGCAAGAAAATGCGATCGATCCTAACGATTGGAATCCTGGCCGGCCTCGTCACGGCGCTCCTCCTCGCCGCGGTCCAAACCGGAAGCATCCTCGCGATCCCGCTCTTCCTCGTAGCGTCGCTGCCGCTCGCCCTGGCCGGACTCGCCTCGGGGTCGTTCGCTGCCGCCATCGGCGCCGTCACGGCATCGGTCGCATGGGCCATCGTCGCCGGGCCCCTGTCGGGCTTTGCCGTGTTCGCGCTGACGACGGCGCCGATGGCATGGATCACCCATCTCCTCGGATTGTCGCGGCAGGTCGGCGCCAGGCAGGAATGGTATCCGCTCGACCGTGTCCTGCTTCAAGCGACGGCTTTGGCCGCCGGCGGTCTGATCGTCATTGGCATCGCCTCCGGCTTCGACCCGGATATGCTCGCGGCGGATGCGACGGCGGCGATCCAATCAGGCATCGCCACCGGCCAGTTGCCCGCCGTTCCGGCGGACCAAATCGAATCGATGACACAACTCTATGTGGCCGCTTTCCCCTATGTCGCTGCGGCAGGCGCGCTCATGCTCATGGTCCTCAACGCGTGGCTGGCGGCGATCGTTCTGGAGTCGGCCGGGCGGCTGAAGCGAGCGCGAACGCCGCTGTGGACCGCCGGTCTCCCAAGACCTGCGGCGCTGGTCCTCCTGGCGGCACTGGCCGGAACTGCGCTTCCGGGCGTTGTCGGGCCGGCCGCCGCCGCAATCGCCGGCGCGTTCGGTCTCGCCTATGCGCTGGTCGGACTGGCCGTCCTGCATTCGGTCACGCTCGGCAGGGACAGCCGCGGCCTTGTTCTCTTCGTCGCCTATGCCTCGATCCTGTTTCTCGGCGTGAGTCTGCTTGCCGCAGCCATCGTCGGTCTGATCGACAGCTTCTACCGGCTGCGTCCCGCGCGGGCGGTGCCACCGTCAACTTGAATCGGATCATCGGGAGTCACTCCATGCAAATCATCCTGCTCGAACGTATCGCCGGTCTTGGACAGATGGGCGACGAAGTCCGCGTCCGCGACGGCTACGCCCGAAACTATTTGTTGCCCCAAGGCAAGGCTCTTCGCGCCAACGAAGCCAATCGCAAGCATTTCGAATCGCAGCGGACGCAGCTCGAAGCGCGCAATCTGGAGCGCAAAGGCGAAGCCGCCGCGATCGCCGCGAAGCTCGACGGCCAGTCGTTCATGCTGGTGCGCCAAGCCGCCGAAACCGGGCAGCTTTACGGATCGGTGACGCCGCGCGATCTTGCCGATGCAATAACAGCCGCCGGTTTCACCGTCGCGAGGAGCCAGGTCGTGCTCGCCCACCCGATCAAATCGATCGGCCTCCACCGCGTCGCCATCGCGCTTCATCCCGACGTCACGGCGACGATCATCGCCAACGTCGCGCGCTCAGCGGACGAGGCCGAACGCCAAGCACAAGGCGAAGTCTTGACAACCACCGAACCGGAGACGATCGAAGCGGAATCCGGCGGGGCCGGCGAAGTTGACGCCGAAAACGCAACGGGCGAAATGGCCGATCAGGCTGGCCCGGTGGAAGAGAATGCGTAGCTGACACTCGATCGCCGCCAGGTCTTTACCCTCGCCTGCGGATCGGCTTAGAGTCCCGGCAGATAGGACACAGCTCATGCCCCTGTTTCCGCTCGATCGGCTCCTCGCCCGCTTGATCACCCATGGCGAAATCACGGTCATCGACGCGAAGGGCGAACGCCACGTTTTCGGTAAAGCCGGAACCGGCCCGTCGGTGACGATCCGCATCATCGATCCCGGCTTCGTGCGGCGATTGATGCGACGGCCGAGCCTTCTCATCGGCGAAGGCTACATGGACGGCGCGTACCGTATCGAGGGCGGCACGCTGCGCGACTTCCTGGAAATGGTCGTGGTTTCGTCGGACGGACGCGAACCGATTGGGTTGGTCGGCTCCGCCCTGGTCAAGGCGGCGGAACTGACGCGCCGCAACGACGGCCGCCGGGCCGCACGCAACGTCCAGCATCACTACGATATCGACCACCGCCTCTACGAAATGTTCCTCGACGAGGACATGCAGTATTCCTGCGCCTATTGGCGAGACGGCGTCGCCTCGCTCGACCAGGCGCAGCGCGACAAGAAGCGGCACATCGCACGGAAGCTCCTGCTCGAACCCGGCATGGAGGTACTCGACATCGGCTCCGGCTGGGGCGGATTAGCCCTCACGCTCGCCCGCGACCACGGCGTCCGCGTCACCGGCGTGACGCTGTCGATGGACCAGTACCAGACCTCACTGAAGCGTTCGCAGGAGGCCGGCCTTTCCGATCGCGTCACGTTCAAGCTCCTCGACTATCGCGACGAGCCCGGCCGCTATGACCGTATCGTCTCCGTCGGCATGTTCGAACATGTCGGACGGCGGAGTTTCGGGGAGTTCTTCGACCATCTCGACAGGCTGTTGAAACCGGACGGCATCGCTCTCCTCCACACCATCGGCCGGATGACGACGCCGGCGCCGATCAATGCCTGGATGGAGAAATACATCTTCCCCGGCTCGTACCTCCCCAGCCTGTCGCAGCTGGCGCCGCTGCTCGAGCAGCGGGGATTGTGGCTGACCGATTTCGAGATGCTGCGGCTCCACTATGCCAAGACGCTTACCGCATGGGACGAGCGGTTTCAGGCGAGACGGAGCGAGATTGCCGCCATGTTCGACGAGCGTTTCTGCCGCATGTGGGAGTTCTATCTGCAGCTATGCGAGGCGGCGTTCCGGCACCGGACGCTGGTCGTATTCCAGATGCAGATGGCGAAGCAGATCGACGCGCTGCCGATAACGCGCGACTATGTTTATGCCGACGGCGGGTTGCCGGCGCATCGGTCGGCGCCGGCCGATAACAGCAACAAGGCAACGGCGAAGCGGCGTTCGCGGACGGCGGCGAAGACCATGTCAGGTTCGGACAGTCGTCGGTCGTCAAAGCGCAGCACTAACCGGACCAATCACGGCCAGTAGGCCGCACGATATCGTGACCCGCTCCGCCGTGGCGCGCGGAACTGTTGCCGGTTTGACAAGTCAAGGTGTTTCGGGGCAAAGCCAGCGCCCTTCAGATGCGGCCGACGGCGCTGATCGCGGGGTTCCGGCAAAGTATGCCGGGCAAGCCGAAATTCGCGCCATCCAGTCCGATTGTTGATTGCGAGGTTTGCGGGCCCAATGGCCGACGCGAACCCCTTGCGGTTCGACGGGACGCCGCCGTCTGGCTAAGAGCATCGCCGAGGGGAGAAACCGAGGCCAATGAACCTGCCTGCCCGCCAGCTTGAGGAAAGCCATGAGCCAAATCGCGTGCTGCCTCAAAACCTAGATGCCGAGGAGGCACTGCTCGGCGCCATTTTGATCAACAACAACGCATTCTATCGCGTCTCGGATTTTTTGGACGCGTCTCACTTCAGCGAGCAAATCAACGGCAAAATCTTTGAGATTGTTGGCCAGCTCATCCGCGCCGGGAAGACAGCAACACCGACGACGGTCAAGACATTCTTCCAAGAGGATTTGAGGGTTGGAGATCTCAACAGCGCACAGTATCTCGCGCGACTCGCCGCAGGCGCCACCACGATCATCAATGCGGCCGATTATGGGCGGGTGATCTATGACCTTCACTTGCGTCGATCGCTCATCGCCATCGGCTCGGACGTAGTCAATATCGCCTATGACGCTCCGGTGGACATGGAGCCGAGTGCGCAGATTGAAGATGCCGAGCGTCGGCTGTTCGAACTCGCCGAGCGAGGCCGTTTCGAGGGAGGTTTTGCCACCTTCGAGAAGACGCTCGC
>CAYOBK010000102.1:0-6031 GCA_964402275.1 uncultured Bauldia sp. | reverse complement strand
GCGGCGGATCACCGCGATATCGATCGGCATGCCGACGGCGAGGTTTGATCGCATCGTCGAATCCATCGAGATCAAGCCCAGCTTCAAGGCATCGAGCAGGCTGGTCCCGGCGGTGACGGCGCGGTCGAGGATCGGCTTGCCGTATTTGTGCTCGCCGATCTGGAGATAGGGCGTATCGCTCGTCGCCTCGATGAAGTTGCCGGCATCGTAGATCATAAACAGCCGAAGGCGGCCGCCGTGGATCTGGCCGCCCAGCAGCAGCGTTACGTCGAAGCCGCTCGACGCCTGCTCCGGTCCGGCAGCCACGCCGATCATCCGGTGCGCCTCCTGGACGGCACGGCCGACGAGGTGAGCGCATTTGAACATCGACGGGACCGTCAGGATCGATTCGGTCGTGCCCATATCCCGGTTCTCGAAGCCCTCGGTCAGCAGGCTGACCACGGTCTGGCTGGTCGCGAGATTCCCGGCCGTGCCGAGGAGGATGGCGCGGTCGCCGGGGACGTCGAAGACGGTGAGCTTGCGGAAAACCGCGATGTTGTCGACGCCGGCATTGGTCCGGGTGTCGCCGATCATCGCCAGCCCCTCCTCGGTGAGGATGCCAAGACAATAAGTCATTGCCGGACGCGCTCCGCGGTGCACTGACCGGATACATAGCCGCGGATCGGTGCGGCCGGAAGGTGGAGCCCGGCCGCGATCCGGCGATCCGGCCCTTTCAGACTTGCGGCGAACCGATGTCCTCAACCTTGACGCGGACCGACATCGTCTCGCCGCTTCCGCCGTGGCGGGCGCCGCGGACCGGGGCGGCGCCGAGGTAATCAAGGCCGGCCGCCACGCGGACATAAGCGTCGTTGGCCGACCTGCCGTGCGCCGGATCGAAAGCGACCCAGCCGAGGTCCTCCACCAGAGCCTCGGCCCAGCCATGCCCGGCTTCCTGCTCGGCCAGATCCGGCTGGAACAGATAGCCGCCGACATAGCGCGCCGGAATGCCGATATGGCGGGCGGCGGCAATGAAAATGTGCGCGAAATCCTGGCAGACGCCGTGGCCGGCGAGGAAGGCATCGGCGGCGGGCGTGGTGGTGTCGGTCGCGCCGGTGTCGAATCTCATCCGCTCCAGGATCGCTGTGTTGAGCGCATGCAGACGCGGGACCGGTTCCGGATCGCCGGCGGCGATCTTTTCGGCGAAGCGGCGCAGCTTGCCGTCGCATTTGGTGAGCGCTGTCTCGCGGAGGAATACCGTCGGCGAGAACCGCTCGATCTGTCCGCGGACGACGCCGCCGGTGTCGTCCGTCTCGACCTCACCGGCCGCGGTGATCGTGAGCGAAGTCACGGGGCCGGCAAGCGTGAAGCTGTGCACCTTGTTGCCGAGCGCGTCGGTCGCGAGCCGCAAGCGGCAGTCGTGATCCAGCTCGACACGCCATTCGACGACGAACTGCCCGTCATGGCCCCGCGGTTCCAGGTGCAGGAGCTGGGTCACGGAGTTGGCCGGCGCTCCGTAAGTGTAAGTGGTCTCGTGGGTGACGCGCAGGCGCATCGGCGGCCGTCAGGCGAGATATTGCTCGACGATGGATTCGCCGAGCCGGGCGTTATCGCCGAGGAACTCGGTGAGCCATTCATGCAGGCCGTAGCGGAATATCTCGTCGATGCTGGTATTGGCGACGCGGGTGCGGATAGAGCGGGCGAGCCGCTGCGCCGTACCCTGCCTGCCGTAGCGGTTGGCGAGGCGGTCGAGCGTTTCGCGGAGGACATCGTAGCAGGCGGCGATCGAACGCGGCATCTCGGGGCTGAGCACGAGGAGGTCGGCGATCAGCCACGGCTTCAGGCTTTGACGGTAGACCCAATGATAGGCGGTGTTGGCGCCGACGGTGCGCAGGATCGACGACCACTGGAAGTAGTCGAGCCCGCCGCCGACGCTGGCGTTTTCCGGCAGCAGCAGATGATACTTGACGTCGAGGATGCGTGCCGTGTTGTCGGCCCGCTCCAGCATGACGCCGAGCCTGAAGAAGAAATAGGCGTCGTGACGGAGCATGGTGCGGTAGGCGGAGCCGTCGATCCGCAGCGCCGCCTCCATGACGCGGGCGAGGAAGTCGTCCCGGGCGGCGCGACCGAGATTGCGGCCGCCGATCCGGCGGAGGTCGAGCCAGGCGCCGTTGATTGCTTCCCACATTACGGCCGTGAGAGCCGTGCGAACGGCGCGGGCGTTGGCACGGGCCTTGTCGATGCAGGATTTGATGCTCGAACCGTTGTCGGGGGAAAACGCAAGAAAGTCGAGAACGTCGGCGGCGCCCGCTTCGTCGTGATCGACGCGAAACCGGGCGAGGCTGCCGGTCGCCGCCAGCGCCGATTCCCATTCGTTCGTCTCGCCGGAATAGGACAGCGGCATCGCCGAAAGCCGGCTCGCCGCCTCGTGGATGCGCGCGGTGTCGTCGGCGCGCTCGATGTAACGCGCCATCCAGAAGAGGTTGTCCGCGGTCCGGCTCAGCAAATGAGCAACCCCGTTGACGCGACGCGGACCGGGCTCACAGGTCGACCACCCAGGTGTCCTTGGTGCCGCCGCCCTGGCTCGAATTGACTACCAGCGAGCCCCGCCGCAGCGCCACGCGGGTGAGGCCGCCAGGGACGATCCGGACGCGGTCGGCGCCGGTCAGCACGAACGGGCGGAGATCGACATGCCGCGGCGCGATGCCCTTTTCGACGAAGGTCGGCGCGGTCGACAGCGACAAGGTCGGCTGGGCGATGAAATCGGAAGGGTTGGCTTTCAGCTTGGCGGCAAATTCTGTCCGTTGCGCCTTGGTCGAGGCCGGACCGATCAGCATGCCGTATCCGCCCGAACCGTACACCTCTTTGACCACGAGATCGGGCAGATGGTCGAGCACATAGGCGAGCGCCTCGGGCTCGCGGCAGCGCCAGGTCGGCACGTTTTGCAGCAGCGGATCGGCGCCGAGATAGAAGCGGATAATGTCGGGCAAGTACGAGTAAACCGCCTTGTCGTCGGCGACGCCGGTGCCGATCGCGTTGGCGAGCGTGACGTTGCCGGCGCGCGCGGCGGAGACGAGCCCCGGGACGCCGAGCATCGAATCCGGGCGGAAGGTGAGCGGATCGAGGAAGTCGTCGTCGAGCCGGCGGTAGAGGACGTCGATACGCTGCGGGCCTTCGGTCGTGCGCATGAAGACGACGTCGTCGCGGACGGTGAGGTCGCGGCCCTCGACGAGTTCGATGCCGAGGCGGTCGGCGAGAAAGGAATGCTCGTAATAGGCGCTGTTGAACGGGCCGGGCGTCAGCAGCGCCACCGTCGGCTCGGCGGCCGCGGAGCTTGGCGCCACCGATTTCAGCGTCGCCAGCAATTCGTCGATGTAGTTGTCGACCGGCGCGACGCGGCTTTCGGCGAAGAGGTCCGGCACCAGGCGCATCATCGCTTCCCGGTTCTCCAGCATATAGGAGACGCCGGACGGGGTGCGCGCATTGTCCTCGAGGACGTAGAAGGACTCGGAATCGGTCCGAACGATGTCGATGCCGGCGATCATCACATAGATGTCGTGCGGCACCTTCAGCCCGACCATCTCCGGCCGGAAATAGGGGTTCCGGTGGATCAGCGCCGCCGGGACGATGCCGGCGCGAAGGATCTCGCCGCTGCCGTAGATGTCGGCGAGGAAGGCGTTGATCGCCCTCACCCGCTGCTCGAGGCCAAGCGCGAGCCGGTTCCATTCGGCCGTGGTGAGGATACGCGGAATGATGTCGAACGGGATGATACGCTCGTCGGCCTCGGCATTGCCGTGGACGGCGAAGGTGATGCCGCCCCGCCGGAACAGCAGCTCGGCCTCGGCCTGCCGCAGCTTGAGGACGTCGCGGGGGGTGGTTTCCAGCCATGCCCTGAGGTTCTGATATCCGGCACGGCAGCCGCCGTCCGGCAGGTTCATTTCGTCGAAAGGCTCGGGCATGCCGTGCAATGTTACGCCGATCGCATCCGGTTAGACCATAGTTGCCAAGCACATAGAGTGCCAACCGGGCGGTGGTGCCAGCCATCCTTCGCGATCTGAAACTTTTTGCATCGGCGCCTCGTACCTCTCCTCGCCCGTCTGATCGGGCGACCCTCAACAGGGGAGTAGGAGAGATATGACCCTAGCCAAATCTATTCGAATCTCGCTCGCCGCAGCGATCATCGGGGGTGCCGCGCCTTCGGCCGGCGCCCTTGCGCAGGAAAACCCGATGGTCGGCGGTGCGGCCATGTTTGCGAACCGGAACATCATCGAGAATGCGGTGAACTCGGCCGATCACACCACATTGGTGGCGGCGGTTCAGGCCGCAGGGTTGGTCGAGACCCTGTCGGGACCCGGCCCGTTTACGGTGTTCGCGCCGACCAACGACGCCTTCGCCAAGCTTCCGGCGGGAACCGTGGAGACGCTGCTCCTGCCGGAGAACCGGGCCACCCTTGTCCAGATCCTCACCTGCCACGTCGTGGCCGCCAATGCGATGTCGGAGGCGATCATCGGCATGGTCGCCGATGATGGCGGCGTGCATCCGGTCGAGACGGTCGGCGGATGCATCCTCAACATCAGCGTCGAGGACGGCATGGTGAGGATCACCGATGAGCAGGGCAACGTCGCCACGGTTACGATCGCCGACGTCGTCCAGTCGAACGGCGTCATCCACGTTATCGATACGGTCCTCCTCCCCGCGGCGATGTAACTCGCCCGGCATGACGGCTGTCCCGATGCCGTCCGCGCAAGCCCCCGCCGTCGATCACCTCGCGGCGGGGGTTTCCATTGCCAGGCGGGTGCCGTCTGTCGCGCAGCGGAATCCCGGCGGCCAACCCGACCTTATTCCGGTGCGGGAAGAAGAACGCCGGTGTAGACCACAGGCCCGGTCGGCGCCCCCGTCGGCGAACCGCCGCGCGGTTCGTCGGTAACGGCGAACACCGCGTCGGTCGGTTCGAAGTTCCGGACGTCGCCGATGGCGACGCGCAGCTCGCCGCCGATGCGATCCAGGACGCCGAGTGAGAACGGATCCTGACCCTCGCCAATATACCAAAGCTCGTGGCTCCGGTCGGGAGGAGCCTCGGCCGAGACCGAGCGCACCGCCACGACACCGGTCGCGACATCGACATTGACCAGAAGCGCCGGAAGATCGCCGCCGCGATTGACGATGGCGACGTAACGCTCGCCCGCGCCGGGAGCCGGTTCGATGAGAGGGCCGGCGATCACCACAGCGGCGAGACCGGCGGCAAGGGCGCCAGCGACAATCGCCGAGGCGCGCCAGGCGCCAACGCGCCGTCTGAGCGTCACAATCTCTGCGGTCTGCGGTTCGTCGCCGGGCCGTGGCTTTCCAACCTTGTCGATGGCGGTGTTGATGCGCGACCAAAGCGCGACAGGCGGCTCGACGGGCGGCGTGCTCGTTGCCAATCCGGAAAGCCGCTGCTCCCAATTCCGAATCTCGGCCACAAGTTCAGGATCACGTACCATTGCGGTTTCGACCCTGCGGCGCTCCGCGTCGGAGAGCGTTCGCAGGACGTATTCGCCGGCCAATGCGCTTTTTTCCTCGGGCGACATCATCGTTCCAAGCACGCTCTCAGGCTGGCGAGCCCACGGTGCAGCCAGGTCTTGATCGTCCCGACCGGCCGCCCGAAGCGCGCGGCCAGGTCGTCGCGCGAGTAGCCTTCGCAATAGGCCAGCATCACGCAGTCGCGCTGCATCGCCTCCAGGAGCTGGAGGCAATTGCGCAGGGCCTCGAACTCGAAGGGATCGGCATCGACGGTGCCTGGCTGGAGGATCTCGATTATGGCGTTGCCCTCATCATCCATTCCCAGCGGGTCCTCGCGGCGCCGGCGGCTGGCGTCTATCGCCGCGTTGCGCGCGATCGAGGCGAGCCAGGTCGCCGGCCGGCCGGCCTCAGAGCTGTAGGTGCCCGCTTTGGTCCAAATCTTGACGAAGGTCTCCTGCAATACGTCTTGGGCCACGCCGGGGTCGCGACAGATACGCAGGATGATACCGTAAAGTTTCGGCGCGAAGGCCTCATAAAGCACGCGGAAGGCCTGCCG
>CAYOBK010000101.1:0-14950 GCA_964402275.1 uncultured Bauldia sp. | reverse complement strand
CGACATAAGTGAAGTTGTCGTCGGCGTTGGTCGTCCAGTTGGCGCAGGTCATGTCCGCCGCCGTCCCATCCTGCAGCGTGCCGGTGAGGATGTCGTGCATGTTGGGATCGTCGCCGCGGCCGTTGACGACGGCGCCCGCTTCGGTCAGCGCCGTTTCCTTGTTGATGGCGTTGACGTCGCCATGAAGCATGGCGAGATCCTCGGCGATCATCACGCCCTGCGCGTTGTACCAGGGACCCGCGCCGATCCGGTCGCGGGCATTGACGCCTTCCGCACCGTCCAATGCGATGGTCGATAGATAGGCGCGCCACGTGCTGTCGCCGGCGCCGACGGCGGCGGCGAGCGTCTGGCAATGGGCGTCGGCGCCTTCGAGGCCGCCGAGATTGGCGCCGTCGCCAAGGCCGATGCTGGTGACGAAGAAGCTCATATTCTCCGCCGGCGCGTCCTGGGCGAGCGCCGCCGCGGCCAGTACGCCGCCGGCGGCGATGGCGGTGACGCTGGCGCCGATGATCCAGTTTCGGCTAAGCATGGTGTCTCCTCCCTGTGCACTGATTGAGATCGCGATAGGCCATCACAATTGGGGAGGGTATTGGGCAAGGATGGGGCGGATGGAGCATCCGGTGATCACCGTGATGTGATGTGCCGGTCCGGCGGGTCGGCCTGCCCGCGGAGTTGAGACCACATCACAGGAACTGCGTGTCGACGAGGAAGCGCCGGCCGGGCGGTGGCCGGGGCGGAACCTCAGAGGAGGCTGGAACGCTATGGACACGATGACGGACGAGGCCACGCTGACGGTCGGGCTGGAGGCGACCGGCCGCGGGGATATCGCCCAGGTCGGCGGCAAGAACGCCTCACTCGGCGAAATGATCGGCGCGCTGTCGGCGTCCGGCATCCGGGTGCCGGGCGGATTTGCGACAACCGCCGACGCCTATTGGCGGTTCGTCGAGGCCAACGGCCTTCGCGATGTGATGATCGCCGAACTCGCCGACCTCGACGACGGCAAGATCGCCCTCGCCGACGCCGGGCGGGCGATCCGCACCGCGTTTCTGCGAGGTGATTGGCCTGAGGAGGCGCGGCGCGCCGTAATCGCGGCATACCGCCAGCTCGGCGAAACGCTCGGCTATACCGACCCGGCCGTTGCGGTGCGTTCGAGTGCCACGGCCGAGGATCTCCCGGATGCGAGCTTCGCCGGCCAGCAGGAGACCTTCCTCAACATCGCCGGCGAGGAGGCCTTGCTCGACGCCTGCCGACGCTGCTTCGCCTCGCTGTTCACCGACCGCGCGATCGCCTATCGCCGGGCCAAGAGATTCGATCATCTGCGGGTCGCGCTGTCGGTCGGCGTCCAGCAGATGGTGCGGGCCGATCTCGGCGGCGCCGGCGTCATGTTCTCGATCGATACGGAGACCGGCTTCGATCAGGTGGTCCTGATCGACGCGGCGTGGGGGCTTGGCGAAAACGTCGTTCAGGGCGCTGTCGATCCGGATGCCTATCAGGTGTTCAAGCCGCTGCTCGCCGAGGAAGCGCTTCGGCCGATCGTCGAAAAGAAGCGCGGCGGCAAGGCGATGAAGATGATCTTCGCCCAGGGCGGCGGCACGCGGAACGTGCCGACCTCGAAGGCGGAGCAGGCGGCCTATGTGCTGTCCGACGGGGAGATCGTGACGCTCGCCCGCTGGGCGCGCCTGATCGAAGAGCATTACGGCACGCCGATGGACATGGAGTGGGCGAAGGACGGCGTCAGCGGCGAGTTGTTCGTGGTGCAGGCGCGGCCGGAAACGGTGCAATCGCGGCGGGTAGGCACGGCGCTCAGAACCTACCGTGTCGAGTCGGCGAGCGCGGCGATCGCGAAGGGCCTTGCGATCGGCGATGCGGCGGTGTCGGGGCGCGTCTGCATGATCGCCAGCCCCAACGAGATCGACCGCTTCGAAGACGGCGCGATACTCGTCACCGAGAACACCGATCCGGACTGGGTGCCGATCATGCAGCGGGCGGCGGCGATCGTCACCGATCACGGCGGCCGGACGTCGCATGCGGCGATCGTGTCGCGGGAACTCGGCCTGCCGGCGATCGTCGGCACCGGCAACGCGACGCAGGTCCTCCACGACCAGCAGGAAGTGACGGTTTCCTGCGCCGAAGGCGACGAAGGCTTCGTCTATCCCGGCGCCGCCGCCATCACGGTCGAGGAGCGGGAAATCGGCGATCTGCCGGCGACGCGCACCAAGCTGATGCTGAACCTCGCCAATCCGGCGGCGGCCTATCGCTGGTGGCGGCTGCCGGCCGACGGCGTCGGCCTCGCGCGCACCGAGTTCGTGATCTCGAATTCGATCCGCATCCACCCGATGGCGCTGGTGCATTTCGACCGGGTCACGGACGAGGCGGCCCGCCGCGAGATCACCGAGCTGACCCGCGGCTATGCCCGGCGCACCGACTATTTCGTCGACCGGCTGGCGCGCGGACTCGGCCGCATCGCCGCGACGGTCTATCCGCAGCCGGTGATCGTCCGGACCAGCGACTTCAAGACCAACGAATACGCCAACCTCATCGGCGGCGCGGCGTTCGAGCCGAAGGAGGAGAACCCGATGCTCGGGTTCCGCGGCGCGGCGCGCTATTACTCGCAGGCCTATCACGAAGGCTTCGCGCTGGAATGCATGGCGCTGGTGAAGCTCCGGAACGAAATGGGGTTCACCAACGTTTCCGTCATGATCCCGTTCTGCCGCACGGTCGAGGAGGCCGACCGCGTGCTGGCGGTGATGGCCGAGGCCGGGCTCCGCCGCGGCGACCGCGATCTCGAGATCCTGATGATGTGCGAGACGCCGGCCAATGTGATCCTCGCGGCCGATTTCGCCCGCCGCTTCGACGGCTTCTCGGTCGGGTCCAACGACCTGACGCAGCTGACGCTCGGCGTCGACCGCGATTCGGAAGCGCTCGCGGATCTGTTCGATGAAGAAAATCCGGCGGTTCGCTGGATGATCACGGCGGTCACCAGCGAAGCGCACAAGGTCGGCGTCAAGGTCGGCTTCTGCGGCCAGGCGCCGGGCGACATCCCCGGCTATGTCGATTTCCTCGTCGGCGCCGAACTCGATTCGATTTCGGTCAGTCCCGACCGCTTCATCGACGTGAAGCATCAGATCGCCAAGGCCGAAGCGGGCCTCTGACCCCCGCGCCGTCGCCGGGACTTGATGCGGATCAAAGCCGCATACATCTCACTGTGGTCGTCTCACAAGTCGGTAGCAACGATACTTGGAGGACATGACCATGGCTGAGCCTGCCACCAAACTGCCAATCCGCGAAGACAACGAAAACGCTCCCGCCGCCAGGCGGGAGTTCCGGCCGATGGATAGTTTCGAGCGGGCGGTTGACCGCTTCTTCGACGATTTCGGCCGCGGATTCTTCGGCATGCCGTTCCGGCGGCGGTTGTTGGAATCGCCGGCGTTCCGCGAGTTCGGGACGGTGCCTGCTTCCGACGTCGCCGAACGCGACAATGAGTACGAGATCACGATCGAACTGCCCGGGATGGAAGCCGGCGACATCGACGTGAAAATCGCCGGCGACATCCTCACGGTGACCGGCGAGAAAAAGGAAGAGCGGGAAGAGAAGAAGAAGGACTACTTCGTCTCCGAACGCCGCTTCGGTTCCTTCCGCCGGTCGTTCCAGGTGCCGTCGGGCATCGACGCCGCGGCGATCGCCGCCGATTTCAGCAAGGGCGTCCTGACGCTGACGCTGCCGAAATCAGCCGATGCACGGAAGTCGGAGAAGAAGATCGAGGTCAAGACCGGCTAGCGGTCACCCGGTTCCGGGCGCTTGGCCGCGCCCGGAATCAGTCTCCCCCGGCGCCCACGCCTTCGACCTCCGCCCGGCGCTCGACTTCGAGCCGGTCGGCGTTGACCGTCCAGGCCCGGATTTGGCGTTCTCCGCAAAACCGCTGCTTGGCACGCTCGACGGCGGCATGCTCGTCAGCGGCGTCAATATCGAACGTTGCCTGACAGGCGTCGAAATCCTGCCCGGTATCGCTCGTGACCTCTTTGTAGAAGCGCACCTGAAAGCGCGACATGAGCCTCTCCTGATCCTTCCCTTTTAGAAACATGACCCTCATGCCCGGCGGGATCAAGGGTTCGCCGCGCCGAAGGGCGATCAGCGCGCGATCAAGGGATCGCCCGCCGCTTCGTGCCACTTCAAAATGCCGTCCCAGATCTCCTCGGCGGTCTCGGCAAAGAAGAACAGCTCCGCATCCTCCGGGTCGATCACGCCTTCGTCGACGAGGAAACCGAAATCGACCGCCCGCCGCCAGAAGGTCTCACCGACCAGCACGACGGGAATCGGCTTGATCTTGCGGGTCTGGATCAGCGTCATCGTCTCGAACAGTTCGTCCAGCGTACCGTAGCCGCCGGGGAAGGCGACCAGGGCCCGCGCTCGTTTGACGAGATGCAGCTTGCGGATGGCGAAGTAGTGCAGCCGGAAGCACAGCTCGGGCGAGACGTAGGGATTGGGGTATTGCTCGCGCGGCAAGCCGATGTTGAGCCCTATCGACTGTCCGCCTTCGTCGGACGCGCCGCGGTTGGCGGCCTCCATGATCCCCGGTCCGCCGCCGGTCATGATCACCGCGCGGCGGTGATTGGCCCAATCGGCGGCGGTGACGAGCCGTCCGAAGGCGCGGGCGATGTCGTAGTAGCGGCTGGTGGCGACGACGCGCTCGGCCGCGGTCAGGCGGCGTTTCTGGTTGCGCGTCGGCGATTGCGTGCCGGCCAGCTCTCGCCGGATGTCCTCCAGCCGCCGCCTCGCCGCCGTCCGCTCCGGAATCCGGGTGCTGCCGAAGACGACGATCGTCTCCTCGATGCCGAGCCGGCTCATCGCCAGCTCCGGCTTCAGATATTCGATCTCAAGGCGCGGACCGCGGACGAGGTCGCTGTCGAGGAATACCGCATCCTCGGTGGCGGGGATGTAGCTCGGGCTGTCGAGGATGGCCTGGAGCCGCCGGCCCGCATCGGGGTCGTCGACGAGCGGCTTCGGCCGCTCCCCGGGCAGAGGTTCATGCCTGGCGATCGGATCGGCCGGCCGCGCCGGGCCGACCCCTCCACCAGCCTGCCATGGTTTCGAAAGGTCCGCCGCCATCGCCGTCAGCCGCCGAGGAGCGCCCGCTCGAGCTGATCGGTCGGCAGCTTGACCAGATCCTTGGCGATCTCGTCGACGATGCTGGCGCTGACCTCGGCCGGCAGTTTGCCCCGAAGATCGCCCAGCATCTGCGGCGGCGCCGCGACGATGATCGCAGCGCCGGGCCGGCGGCGATGTTGCCCGGCGGTCCATTCGGCGACGCGAACCGCGAAATCGGCTTCGCCCTTTCTGTGCCAGTCGGTTTCGTCCATCGCGCTCCGATGCGATCCCATGGCGGCGCGGCCCGGCCGATCCGTGCCCTGCTCGGCGTTCATCGGATTGGGCCCCGCCTCGAGCGTATCGACGATCCGGAGGTCCGGAAGGTCGTCGTCCCCCTGGTTGGTCAGCAGCAAGGCTTTGCTGGCGTCGCACACGACAATGATCGCGTGGCGCGGGATCTTTCTGGGTGGCATGAAGGCCCCTTCGGTTCGAATGCCGAAGAACCTTAGCACGCCGGCAAGGCAGCCGCTCCTTGACCTGGATCAGGGGAGGCGCCGCGGCGCACGGGCCCGACGGGATGGTCGCTCTGGCATGCGGCGGGAATCGGTCGGGCGGGAGACCGGGGAAGGGCGCCGGCAACGAAGCCGGTCAGGCCGAGAGCGTCGAGCGGGGCTCAGACGCTGGTGATCATGGGCGCGAGCGCGAGGATCAGGCCGATGGCCAGAAACGCGAAGCCGCTGCCGATGAACCGGGTATACATGGACCGTTGTCCTTGAGGCCGAGGTCCCCGTCCTTGTACGAGGACTTTGTCTCGAAAGAATTAAAGCAACCGAATGAACAGGGCCTGAAGCAACGATTGGTCGCGGTTCATGTCCCGGCCAAGTAATCGACCGGCGCCGGTGTGGCATCCGCGGGGGCTCTGGAAAAGTCGCGGGATTCAACCCAAATCAGCCCGGCGAAGGCGGGCCGCGCGCGTCGACTCGGGGGCAAAGGCAGGCTACCCCGGACGCGGCCGGGGGATTCGGATGGAGCAGGATCAGCCGATGAAGAATGGTGCCGACGACCCGGTGATCGAGGTCCGGGGGCTGAGGATGCGTTACGGCCAGGTCGACGTCCTCGACGGCCTGGAATTCGAGGCGAGGCGCGGCGAGGTGCTGCTTCTCCTCGGGCCGAACGGCGCGGGCAAGACCACCACGGTCGAGATTCTCGAGGGCTTCCGGATGCGTTCGGCCGGCGAGGTGAAGGTGCTCGGGGTCGATCCCGCCCATGGCGGCGAGGCCTGGCGGGCGCGGATCGGCATGGTCCTCCAGTCCTGGCGCGATCACGGCAAATGGCGGGTGCGCAATCTTCTCCATCATCTCGGCCAATATTACGCGCCTTACGCGACCGCGAAGACGGCGCGGCCGGCCGACCCGGATCGGCTGATCGAGGCGGTCGGCCTCGAGGCCCAGGCCGACCAGAAGGTCGCCAAGCTCTCCGGAGGGCAGCGCCGGCGGCTCGACGTTGCCATCGGTTTGATCGGGCGGCCGGAACTTCTCTTTCTCGACGAGCCGACCGCCGGCTTCGACCCGCAAGCGCGGCGCGATTTCCATGAACTCATCCAGCGCCTCTCAGACAGCGAAGACACGACCATCCTGCTCACGACGCACGATCTCGACGAAGCGGAGAAGCTGTCGGACCGGATCATGATCCTTGCCGGCGGACGCATCGTCGCCAATGGCAGCGCCGACGAACTCGCGCGCGAGATTTCAGCCGAGGCGGTTGTGCGCTGGACCAACCACGGCCAGCGCCACGAGCATTCGACCGCCGAACCGACGACGTTCGTGCGAAAGCTGTTCCACGAACACCGGGACGGGATCGGCGATCTGGAAGTCCGGCGGGCGCGGCTCGAGGACGTCTATATGTCGCTGGTCCACCAATACGAGACCGGCAAGATCAATCCCGATGCTGCGCGGTTCGGAGTACTCGGCCAATGAATGCGATCATGCACGCGGCGCGCCTCGGCCTCTCGCGCGGCTGGACGGAGTTCAAGCTCAGCCTGACGAGCATCCAGGAGCAGGGCGGCAACATCTTCTTCGTGGTGGTCTTCATTGTCGTGCTGGTCCTCCAGCGAAACACGATGGTGGAAGGGACCGATATGTCGGTGGCGATGCTCACCCTGCCGAGCATTGTCGGCATGATGGTCGCCCTCGGCGGGATCATGGGCGCGGCGTCCCTGCTGACGATCGAGCGCGAGGATGGCACGCTGCTGCGCGCAAAGGCGATCCCCAATGGCATGGTCGGCTACCTCGTCGCGCGGATCGTTTTGGTTTCGCTGACGACCGTCGTGTCGATGGTGGTGGTTCTGGTGCCGGGATTGTTCCTGGTGCCGGAATTGGCGGCGACCGACGCCGGCGGCTGGCTGACGCTCACCGGCATTGCCGTGCTCGGGCTGCTGGCGACCCTGCCCTGGGGCGCGGTCGCCGGTGCGCTCGCAAAATCGCCGGCCGCCTTGTTCGGCGTGGTCATGCTGCCGATCATGATCATCATCGGAATCTCCGGCATCTTCTACCCGATCACGGCGCTGCCGGAATGGGTGCAGGCGGTCGGCCAGATCTTCCCGATCTACTGGCTCGGCCTCGGCGTCCGTTCGGCCTTTCTGCCCGATGCGGCTATGATCGCCGAGATCGGCGGATCGTGGCGGCCGCTGGCGATGGTCGCCGTCCTCGGCGCCTGGGCTGCCATCGGGCTCTTCCTCGCGCCGATCATCCTGCGGCGGATGGCGCGCCGGGAATCCGGCTCGGCCGTCGCCGAGCGGCGGCAACAGGCGATGCAGCGCTACGGCGCCTAGCGGTCGCCCATTTCCCGGCGGATGGCGCGCTCGCTGACGGGATTGCCGAAATAGGCCCACCATCCGTGGAGGGCGACCACGGCGCCCCAGAAAACGAGGGGCCAGACCGGCCAGAAACCGACGCGGGACCCCATCGCCCAAATCGCGACCAGTACCGCGTTGATGATCACATAGGCGCCGAGATGCATCCGGAAGTCGCGCTTGACCCTGAGTCGCCTCACCGCGGCGGCGCGTTCGGCCTCTTGCTGGTCCATCTCGGGTGCCCTTCGACCTCGTTGCAGTCAACGATCATGAGGGTTGGGATCGTCGGCGATTGCGGCGATGCGCGTCAACAACCGCTTTGGCGGGCGATTTCATGGCCAATTCGTTACCAAATTCGCGGCGCCGGGCGGGCCGGCATCCTAGGCAGTCCGACTCGCCGGATGCTAAGGTGCCGCCATGAAGGTCGACGTCCTCCCAAATGTCCGCGACCGCAACCGATGTTGCTCCGATGGCCGCTGAGGAAACCGTAGCGGCAGGCAACCGCGCCGGGACAGGCAGAACGCTGACCGGCGAGCGGCGCATCGTCACGGCGCTGTTCTGCGACGTCGTCAACTCCACGTCGCTCGCCGAGCGGCTCGACCCGGAGGAATGGACCGAGTTCATGAACGGCGTGTTCGAGGTGCTGACGGCGCCGGTGCAGCGCTACGACGGAACCGTCGGCAAGCTCCTCGGCGACGGCATGCTCGCCTTCTTCGGGGCGCCGGTCGCGCATGAGGACGACCCGCAACGCGCGGTGCTGGCCGCCCTCGACATGATCGACGGCGTCAAGACGCTCAGCGGCCAGGCCAAGCGGGATTTCGACTTCGACCTCAATATCAGGATCGGCATCAACACCGGCCCCGTCGTCGTCGCCGATGTCGGCGGAGCCGTGGCGAGCGAAAGCACGGCCATGGGCGAGGCGGTGAACGTCGCCGCCAGGATGGAACAGACCGCCAAGCCTGGGTGGATCCAGATCTCGGCCGATACCTATCATCGTGTCGCTGCCCTGTTCGACGTCGACCCGCTCGGCGAGATTCCCGTCAAGGGCAAGACCGATCCGGTGTCGACCTACCGGGTGATCGGCCTCAACCGCGACCGCGGATCGGTCCGCGGCATTTCCGGGATCAGCGCGCCGCTCACCGGCCGCGATCAGGAGTTCGCCCGCCTCAAGGAAGCGGCCGACCATGTATTGCAGGGACGCGGCCAGATTATTTGCCTCATTGCCGAGGCGGGACTCGGCAAGAGCCGCCTCCTGGCGGAACTCAAGAAATATTGGTTCGAGATCGGAGGCGAGCCGCAGTGGAACCCGATGTACGGCATTCCGTACGACTCGACGCGACCGTTCGGGCTGTTCCAGAACTTCGCGCGCGCCGTGTTCGGCATCGAGCTGGACGATCCCGCCGAGGAGATCCACCGCAAGGTTGTCGACTACATAAGAACGCGCGGAGGATCCGAAGACGAGATCGCTCTTTGCAGTGTCGCCTTCGAGCGGGTCATCGCGGCCAAGGTCCTGCATGAGGGGAAGGATTTCCCCGCGGAGGCGATCCGGAAGGACATCTACGATGTGATGTATCCGGGTCTGCATGAGACCTGCAGCAGTTCGCCGACCGCGCTGATCGTCGACGATCTCCACTGGGCCGATCCGGCGTCGGTCGACCTGATGATACATCTGATGAAACTCGTCGACGAGGTGCCGATTCTGATCCTGTGCGCGTTCCGGCCCGAACGGCAGTCGCCGGCATGGCAACTCAAGCTGAAGGCCGAAACCGACTTTCCGCATCGCTACACGGAGATTCGGCTGGAGCCGCTCGGCGACGAAGATACCGACGCGCTGGTCTCCGCGCTCTTGAAGATTGCCGATCTCCCGCCCGAGCTGAGGCAGCTGATCATGCGGAAGGCGGACGGCAATCCGTATTTCGTCGAGGAGATCGTCCGGACCTTGATCGAGCAGGGCGTGGTGGTGAAGACAGACGACGGTCTTCGCTGGCGGGCCAATGTGAAGATCGAGGACATCGCGATACCGGACAACCTGCAATCGCTGCTGATGGCGCGGATCGACCGGCTCGACCAGGAGACCAAATCGACATTGCAGCTCGCCGCCGTGATCGGCCGCTCGTTCTACCATCGCATCCTCAAGGCGATCTCCGATTCGGCGATGGCGATCGACAGGCATCTTTCGTCGCTCGAGCGGGTCGAGCTCCTGACCGAATCGACGCGGCTGCCGGAGCTCGAATACATGTTCAAGCACGAGCTGGCGCGTGATGCCGCCTATGCGACGATCCTCAACCGCAGGCGACAGCAGTTCCATATCCGCGTGGGCGAGGCGATTGAGCAGCTGTTCGGCGACCGGCTCGAGGAATTCGCCCACCGGCTGGCCCGGCACTTCGAACTCGGCCAGGACCTGCCGCGCGCGCTCAAATATTACGAGATGGCGGGCGACGTCGCCAAGGGCATCCACGCCCGCGACGAAGGCGCCATGCACATCGCCCACGCGCTTGAGATCGCCGGGAAGATCACGGCGCCTCGCGAGATCGTCGACCGGCTGGCGGCCAAGCAGGCCGATCTCTGACGGGCGTAACGTCACGTTAACGGCCGGACGCCATGAATATCCGTCGCGATGGTTAAGTCGGCAAAGAGCCGAAACAAGGCCACCAAAACGTTAGCGACGGCGGGATCGGCAGGAATGGTCACGGTGACGCTCCGGCATTTGCATCAAACGCAACCGGCTGCGGGAAGGACCGGTTAGGAATCGCCGGCAAGACGATAACCTTTCCGAATTCTTCAGCTGTGGTCACTCATATGAACAAAGCGGTAAGCTCAGATCAGTCCTTTGGATTTAGAAAGATGGCGTCAGGGGCCGAAGAAAACGCCGCTGTCATGAGCGACATCGAACTGAGGAAGATGTCGATCGAGCGGGATGCGAAACGCCGCAAGCTGATGTGGGACGAGGCGCTGCGCCTTGCCCGCTCCGGCAACTATCCCGATGCGCTTGCGGTCGAGAGCGAATTGACCTCGATGGGCTTCACCGAGGCCAAGCACGCATTCTCCGAACAGGATATCCGGCAGATCGAAGTGATCTGCGGCAAATTCGCTGCCGGTCCGGCGAAGGCGCTGGCGGCCGAACCAGCCGTCGCGGACGAGATTCCCAACGGTCACGGCGCCAACGGTCATGCCGTTGAGACCGACCATCGCCCGGCGCCTGCCCGAGTCGCCGGGAACGGCGCGGCGGCTAACGGCACGGCGGGGAATGGAGCTGCGATTGTCAACGGCGCGGCAACGATGGGCTCGGCGCTCAACGGAGCGGCGGCCAATCGCGCCGCGATGAACGGCGGCGCCGCCAACGGCGCGATCGCGAACGGCGCGGCGGCAGCGCCGGTCCGTGGACAAAGCCCGAGGCCCGCCGGCATCGGCCGGCTCGCCCAGGTCTCGGCGGCCGAGGTTTGGGGCGAGGGCGCTCCCGATCTCGCCGGCTGGCTGGCGGAAAACCCCGATATTGCGACCGACGTGCTCGGCTTCACGCTCGCCAATTCGGAGCGGAAGCGCGGGCCCGAGGGCGCCGAATTCAGTGTCGCCGACGACTCGTCGGGCCGCCGGGTGCTGGTCGAAAGCCGGATCGGCGAGACCGGCGACGGCCACCTCGGAATGCTGGTCGCCAATCTCGCGGCGAGCGGCGCACAGGCGGCGGTCTGGCTCGTGTCAGAGGCGCGGCCCGAGCATGAGCGGGCAATCGCCTGGCTCAACGATTCGAGCACCTGCTCGTTCTACCTGGTCAAGCTGGACGCGGTGCGGATCGGCAATTCCGATCCGGCTCCGGTGCTCGGCTTGATCGCAGGGCCGACGGAACAACGGCTGACCAGCTAGGGCCACACGCGGCCGTCGATCCGTCGGCCCGCCTCCACACCAGCGACAACTGTTCTTGTCTCAACGGGCATGAGCATCACGGAGTGATCTGTGGTTTCGAGCCCGACTTTCCCGGTGAGCGCCGCGGGCGGCAGAGACGGGCTCAAGCCCGCGGTAGGCAGCGCGGCGGCGATGCTCTATTGCCAGCGGCGAGACTTGGAGACTGGAGCGCCGAAGCCATGGCCGAAGAGGAGAAGATCGCCGTCGTCACCGGAGCCGGCAGCGGCATCGGCCGCGCGGTTTCCGTCGCGCTGCTTCGAAACGGCTACCGCGTCGCGATCGCCGGGCGGCGTAGGGAGAAGCTCGAAGAGACGGCGGCGGCGGCCGGCGCCGACGGCAGGCGCGCCATGATCCTCCCGACCGACGTCACGGATTCCGACGCCGTCACGGGGCTGTTCGGAGCGGTTGAACGGGAATGCGGCCGGCTCGATGTCCTCTTCAACAATGCGGGGCTCTTCTCGCGCCAGAAGCCGACCGACGAAGTCGGCTTTGCCGAATGGAACGAAGCGGTGGCGGTCAATCTCACCGGCGCCTTTCTCTGCGCCCAGGCGGCATTCGGCCTGATGAAGCGCCAGTCGCCGCAAGGCGGGCGCATCATCAACAACGGCTCGATCTCGGCGCAGGTCCCGCGGAAGGATTCGGTCGCCTACACGGCGACAAAGCACGCCATCACCGGCCTCACGCGTTCGCTGGCGCTCGACGGCCGGGCCTCCAACGTCGCCTGCAGCCAGATCGACATCGGCAATGCCGCGACCGAGCTGATCGCCGGCATCGCCGAGGCAACGCGCGCCCGCGGCGAAGAGGCCGAGCCGACGCTCGATCTCCGGCATGTCGCCGACGCGGTTCTCTATATCTGCAGCCTGCCGCTCGAGGCCAACGTCCTTTTCATGACGCTGATGGCGACCGGCATGCCCTTCGTCGGGCGCGGCTGACCTGGCCGCGGCTGACAAGGCGAAGGGACGGAGCCGAGCGCGCCCCTTCGAACGGGTGCTTGCCGAACCGCCCGCAAGGTCGCCATATTCGGAGCCATGGACACCAGACCGAGCGGCGCCGACCTCATCACCTACGCCAAGCTGATGCGCCGGGTGAACTGGCCGTTCGCGCCGGTGCCGGAAGGCTGGATGCTCGTCGAATTCAAGAAGCACCGGCTCACCGGCTTCAATGCCGGCGTGTTCCGGCGCAAGGCCACAGGCGAGATCGCCGTCGGGATCAAGGGCGTCCAGGTGTGGGATCTCCGCGACCTTATCGCCGTCCCGATCAAGCGGACCTTCGGCTATCCGCGGTCGACGCTCCGCTACGCCAAGTCGGTGCTGGAGCGTTTCGGCCCGCGCGTCACCTTCATCGGCCATTCCGGCGGCGGCGGGGTCGCGTCATGGCTCGGCCACGAGCTCGGCCGGCCAAGCGTCACCTTCAACAGCGGCCGCACCAGGGCCTCGCTCCTCAATGACGGCAGGCGGCAGGTCAATGTCTGCGTCCGCGGCGACCGCTGGGGCGATCCATGGAACGGGCTCTACGGCATGAAGCTCGCCGGGGAATACATCGTCCTCGATCCACCGCCGCGCGCGCGGCGCATCCATTTCATCCGCGCGGTCATCGAGGCGCTGGAGCTGCGGTATGCGGGGGATACGAGTAAGCAAGGGAGAACGTAATCTACGATGCGATCCAAGCCGCGTGACCGACACTGCGCATTTGCCCACCGCGGCCTAATCGTATAAACTACGCTAACGTGGAGGTGAGCCAACATGGCACGCTCGATCCCAAAGTCGGGTGGACTGGTGACGCGCAGGCAGACCCTGTTGGGGATGGCCGCCGTCGGCGCCGCTGCCGCCCTTCCGCTGCGGCCGGCGTTCGCCGCGGAGCGCATGTTCTTCTACCAGCTCTACAGCACCGGCACGGAGCTCTCCGAGATCGCGTTGGCGCTCAACGGCAAGGCGGTCGAAATGGTCGGCTTCATGGCCCCGCCGCTCAAGGCCGAGGCCGACTTCTTCGTGCTGACGGACGTCCCGATGGAGTTCTGCCCGTTCTGCGACGAGATCGCGCTTTGGCCGGACAATGTCGTTTACGTCACCAGCGACCGGGGGATCCCGACCATCCCGTTCAACCGGGAGATCCGCGTCGAAGGCATTCTCGATCTGGGCGAGGAACTCGATCCCGGAACGGGCTTCGTTTCGCTGGTGCGCCTCGAGCAGGCCAGAGTGGTCAGAGCCTAGGAGATGCTGGTCGCGGAAGGTATCGGCCTTTCCTTCACTGATTCAGGCGGCCAGAGCTTCAAGGTCCTCGACATCCCGTCATTCATCCCGGAGCCCGGCAGGCTGACGACGGTGAGCGGTCCGTCCGGCTCCGGCAAATCGACGCTCCTCTATGTGCTGGCCGGGCTGCTGCCGCCGCAGCAGGGAACCGTCCTTCACGACAGCACGAATATCTACGACATGAAGGAGCGGCGCCGCGACGCCTGGCGGCGGACGCGCATCGGCTTCATCTTCCAGGATTTCCATCTCGTCTCCGATCTGTCGCCGCTCGGCAACGCGGCGCTCGGGGCGACCTTCGGCTCGGCGCCCGGCGTCCGCGAAAGGGCGCGGAGCGTCCTTGCCGACTCGGCGTGCCGGCGGCGCGCCGGTCGATCGACTACCTCTCCCGCGGCGAAAGGCAGCGCGTGGCGATCGCCCGTGCGCTCGCCTTCGATCCGCCGATCATCCTCGCGGACGAGCCGAGCGCGTCCCTCGACCGCGCCACGACCGTCGAGCTGCTGACGGTGCTGAATCGCCTTGCCGACGAAGGCCGCACCGTCGTCGTCGCGACGCATGATACGGATATCCTCGCCCAGGCGAATGCACGCTTCCATCTCGAGCACGGCCGCCTCAGCGAGGCGAGCCGCATGGCGGCAGAATGATCAATCCGTTTCCGCTGGTCATCGCGATGGTGCGCCGGCACACGGTCATCTGCACCGCGTTTGCGCTGCTGATCGCGCTTGCAGTCGGCATCGGCGGGGCGATCACCGCGCAGGAGCGGGCGCTCCGAAGCGGCAGCGCGCGTGCGTCGGACCGCTTCGACCTGATCGTCGCCGCGCCCGGCAGCCAGACCGACCTCCTCCTCCGCGTCGTCTTCCTGCAGCCC
>CAYOBK010000100.1:0-7335 GCA_964402275.1 uncultured Bauldia sp. | reverse complement strand
ACGGTCAGCTTTTCACCCTGGAGCAGGCGGAACAGACCCGGGAGATCGGCGATCTCGTCTTCGCGACGGCTCAAAATCCGGACCTCTACTACATCGTCGAGCCGGCGCTTGTGCGCGGCCAGGATCTCGTCGATGCGCAGGCCACCTTGGATCAGCAGGCGGGGCAGTGGGTGGTGAGCTTCCGCCTGAACACCGCCGGCGCCACAGCCTTCGGCGATGCCACGCAACGCAATGTCGGCCGTCAGTTCGCGATCGTCCTCGACAATCAGATCATCTCTGCTCCGGTAATCAATAGTCCGATCCTAGGCGGCAGCGGGCAGATCGAGGGCAATTTCACCGCGGCGACGGCGAACGACCTCGCGATCCTCCTCCGCGCCGGCGCCTTGCCGGTGGAACTGACGATCATGGAGGAGCGGACCATCGGGCCGGGCCTCGGCGAGGACTCGGTGCGGGCGGGACAAATCGCGGCCCTTGTCGGCACCGTCGCCGTCGTCGCCTTCATGGTGTTGGTCTACGGCTTCTTCGGCGTGCTCGCCAACATCGCCGTGATCCTCAACATCGCGCTGATCTTCGCGGTGATGACACTGATCGGCGCCACGCTGACGCTCCCCGGCATCGCCGGGATCGTCCTGATCGTCGGCACCGCGGTGGATTCCAACGTGCTGATCTACGAGCGAATACGCGAGGAGTTCAGGGGCGGACGCTCGGCGATCCAGGCGATCGATCTCGGTTTCCAGCGCGCTCTCAACACCATTCTCGACGCCAACATCACCACCCTGATAGCGGCGGTCGTCCTGTTCTATTTCGGCTCCGGCCCGATCCGCGGCTTCGCCGTGACGCTCGGCATCGGCATCCTGACGACGCTGTTCACGGCGTTCCTGATAACGCGGCTGATGGTAGCGACCTGGGTCCGCCGGCGCCGGCCGGTGGCGATCACGCTATGATGGGGAGGGACGACTAGATGCCGCTCCGCATCATCCCGGACGACACCAGGATCAAATTCATGTGGCTGCGCCGGTTCACTTTCCCGGCGTCGCTTATCCTGTCGGTGATCGCGGTCATCCTGTTCCTAACGGTCGGGCCGAATTACGGCATCGATTTCCGCGGCGGCACCATGATCATTCTGCAGCCGCCCGACGCCGTCGTCACGACCGACGACATAGCCGAGGTCCGATCCCGGCTCGCCGGCCTTAATCTCGGCGACGTTGACGTTCAGACGCTCGCCGAACTCGGCGGCGAGCAGAGCATTTCGATCCGCATCGAACTCTCCGACGAGGGCGACGAGGCGCAGCAGGCGGTCATCGCCGACGTCCGCGAGATCCTCTCCGACATCGGCGAATTCCGCAGCGTCGAGGCGGTGAGCGGGCGTGTTTCAGGTGAACTCGCCCGCGACGGCGCGATCGCGGCGCTGATCGCCATGCTCGCGATCATGATCTATGTCTGGTTCCGTTTCGAATGGCAGTTCGCCGTCGGGGCCATCATCGCCACGTTGCACGATGTGCTGATGACGTTGGGCTTCTTCGCCATCGTCGATCTCGACTTCAACCTGTCCAGTATCGCGGCGATTCTGACCATCGTCGGTTATTCGCTGAACGATACGGTGGTCGTCTATGACCGCATCCGCGAGACGTTGCGGAAGTACAAGAAGCTGCCGATCACCGATCTGATCGACAGCGCCATCAACGAAACCCTGGCTCGGACGACAATCACCTCGTTGACGACCTGGATCGTTCTGTGGGCTCTGTTCATTTTTGGCGGCGACGTCATCCGCTCCTTTGTCGGAGCGATGATCTTCGGCATCGCCATCGGCACATATTCGTCCATCTTCATCGCCGCGCCCGTTCTGATCTTCATGCGCCTGCGCGGCGAGCAGATGCAGCCCGTCGAAGACAAGACCGACGCCGGACGGTCCGCGACCAAGCCGGCCGGCGAGTAGAATGGCCCGCCGGCCGCCGCCGGGCACCGTCATACGGCAGGCGCATTACCCGGGCCGCGCCCCGATCGACGCGTACGGCAACGGTGGGTTCCGCTTTGCCGCAATGTCGCATCGCGGCTCGATCCTGTGCATCCCGAGCGGCATCTATGGCTGGGACGTTCCGAGCTTCGACGCGATCGACGACGCCGCGCTCCGCCGCGTGTTCGACGAGGCCGAGACGATCGACATTCTCCTGGTCGGCGCCGGACTGACGGCGCGACGCCTTCCGGGATCACTGGCCGAGCGGCTTCGCGGCGCTGCGGTCTCCGCCGACGCGATGACCACCGGGGCGGCGGTTCGCACGTTCAACGTGCTGCTCGCCGAGGAGCGAAGGGTGGCGGCGGCGCTGATCGCAGTGGACTGATTGCCGGATTTTCGCCATGCCGGTCCGATGGATGCCTATCAGCATGCCGCCGGCCAGCTGCGCCTTCAGGATCGCGATCGGTTCATCGCCGACCTGTTCGCGCCCGAAAGCGCTCGGCGTCACCTCTTCGCGCTGCACGCCTTCGACGCGGAAATAGCGCGCATCCGTTTCGTGGTCAGCGAATCGGCGCTCGGCGAGATCAGGCTGCAATGGTGGCGAGATGCGCTGGCCAACCGGGACCCCGGCGGCAACCCGTTGGCCGAGGCGTTGCTGCGGTCCATCGAAGCGGAGGGCTGGCCGGTGCCTGCGTTCCTGGCGTTGCTCGATGCCCGGGTCTTCGACCTTTACAACGATCCGATGCCCTCGCTGGCGGACTTCGAAGGCTACGCCGGCGAGACCGCTTCGATGCTGTTCCAATTCGCGGCGATGGCCCTCGGCGCGGCCGGACCGGCGGTGGCCGAGGCGGCCGGCCATGGCGGCGTCGCCTGGTCGCTGACCGCCGCGCTCGGCCGCTTCGCCGCCGACGCCGGACGACACCAGCTCTTCCTGCCGCGCGATCGCCTTGAGGACCGCGGCGTCGACATCGAGGATGTATTTGCGCTGCGACCGTCGCCGCAGTTGGTCAGCGCCATGGCCGATCTCCGGCAGGTCGCCGCGGGTCACTTCGCAAAGGCCAAGACTGCGGCTGCAAGCCTGCCGGCCTCGGCGCGGCCCGCCTTCCTGCCATTGGCGCTGGCGGAGTCCGATCTCGCCCGGCTCGATCGCACCGCAACGGACCCGTTCGCACACCCGCCGGCGTCGCCGCGCTGGCGGCGGCAGTGGCTGATCTGGCGCGCCGCCCGGCGCGGGCTCGGCTAGGCCGTTTACTCCGCCGCCACCCGCGTCGATGCGCCCAGCCAAGTCTCGACATCGGTGAGCGCTCGCGCGGCCAGCGCGCGCTTCCCTGCCGCCCCACGCTCGGCCGGTTTCCCATGCGGGACGTCGATCGGCGGGAACAAACCGAAATTGACGTTCATCGGCTGGAACGACCGGAGCCCCGGCTGATCCGCGGCAACGTGGCCGCCGGTGATGTGCGCCAGCAACGCGCCGAATGCCGTCGTCCGCGGCGGCGGATCGGCCGGGAGGCCCAGTTGCCCGGCAGCGGCGAAGCGGCCGGCGAGGAGCCCGATGGCCGCCGATTCGACGTAGCCCTCGCAGCCCGTGATCTGGCCGGCGAAGCGCAGGCGTGGCATCGCCTTCAGCCGCAGCGTGCCGTCGAGCAGCCGCGGCGAGTCGAGATAGGTATTGCGGTGAAGCCCGCCGAGGCGGGCGAATTCGGCGTTCTCGAGGCCGGGGATCATGCGGAAGATGCGGAGCTGCTCGCGGTAGCGGAGCTTCGTCTGGAACCCGACCATGTTCCACAACGTGCCAAGCGCGTTGTCCTGGCGGAGCTGGACGACGGCGTAAGGCTTCATGTCCGGCTCGTGCGCGTTGGTGAGGCCGAACGGCTTCATCGGCCCGTGACGCAGCGTCTCGCGGCCGCGTTCGGCCATCACCTCGATCGGCAGGCAGCCGTCGAAATAGGGCGTGCCCTCCCAGTCGTGGAAGGCGGTCTTCTCGCCGGCGAGCACCGCATCGACGAACGCTTCGTATTGGCCCCTGTCGAGCGGACAGTTGAGGTAGTCGCGCCCGGTGCCGGCCGGGCCGGGCTTGTCGTAGCGCGACTGGAACCAGGCGACGCCGAGGTCGATGGTGTCGAACTGCACGATCGGTGCGATCGCATCGAAGAAGGCGAGCGCGTCGGCGCCGGTAAGCTCGGTGACCGCGTCCGCCAGCGCCGGCGAGGTCAGCGGGCCCGTGGCGATGATGACGCTCTCCCAGTCGCCCGGCGGCAATCCGGCGACTTCGCCGCGCACGATCGTAACCAGCGGTTCAGCCGAAAGGGCGGCGCCGATGGCCGCCGAGAAGCCGTCGCGGTCGACCGCCAGCGCAGTCCCCGCCGGCAGGCGATGGCGATCCGCCATCCGCATGATCAGCGAGCCGGCGCGCCGCATCTCCTCGTGGAGGAGGCCGACGGCGCTGGCCCCGGCGTCGTCGGAGCGGAAGGAATTGGAGCACACCAGTTCGGCGAAGCCGTCGGTCTGGTGCGCGGGCGTCGCGCGCACCGGCCGCATTTCGTGCAGCACGACCGGCACGCCGGCGCGGGCGATCTGCCAAGCGGCCTCGGATCCGGCGAGCCCGCCGCCGACGACGTGAACCGGGGATAGGATCATGCGCCGACCCTATTGCGCCGGCGCCGGCCGCTCAACATGCGCGCAGCCGGTGGCAAAAAGAAAACGCCCACCGGGGAGGAATCGGTGGGCGTTTTCAAGATAGCGTCAGCCGGGGAAGGGTGACGCTGCTGCGCTTGGGGAGAGGGAGGAGAACCCCGCGCGCATCGGTGCCTGGAAACCGGCGTTTGCCGCCGGGCTCCGTATGCGCGTGGATATACGTTGGGCGCGCATGCCGGGGAGGCACTTTTATGCATAGCTGCGTTGCGCGGCGGTCACTCCCGGCATCGCCGGCTCCGGGAAAGCAACGGAAAACGCAACGAAAACAAAGGGGATGGCCAGGGCGTCCGGCGATCGCTGCCGGCGTGGCCAAATGGTCGCACCTCAGCGCTTCCGGATCTCGCTGATCTCGATCAGGTGGCCGTCGGGATCGCGGAAGAAGCAGCGCATCTCCGATCCGCTGTCGACCGGCGGCGTTAGGAAATCGGCGCCGCGGCCGAGCAGTGTTTCGAACGCGGCGCGGCAATCACGGACGCGGATCGTCATCGCATGGCTGACGAGGTCGTGATTGATCGGGGAGGCAAAGGTCACGCCCGGCTTGTCGCGCGTCGGCGGCCCGCCGGTGACGAGCAGGATCCACGCGCCGTTGAAGCTGACCACGGCCGAGGTCCCGCCATATTCGCGCTCGAGCGCGGCTCCGAGCGTGTCCGTATAGAACGCGACCGACCGGGCAACGTCGGTGACGACCAGGATGTTGGTGAGCGCGGCTTCCGGCGTCGGGAAGGGCATGTTTCCTCCTCTACGCGAATCCGCTCAGTCTATCCTGAAATCGCCGACGCCAAAATCCGGGCGGTGCGGCTCCGGGGCCATTGTCTCCAGCGTCTCGCGCACGATCCGGGCGACGATCGCGTTCCGCGCCCATTTCCGGTCGGCCGGAACGACGTACCACGGCGCCCATTCGGTCGAGCAGCGGTCGAGCATGGTCTCGTAGGCGGCCTGGTAGGCGTCCCATTGGTCGCGCTTGTCGAGGTCGCCGGGGTTGAACTTCCAGCGCTTGTCGGGGTCTTCGAGCCGCGCCTCGAGGCGCTCGCGCTGTTCCGCCTTGGAGACGTGCAGCATGATCTTGAGGACCGTCGTGCCGTTCTCGGTCAGCATCTTCTCGAAATCGTTGATCTGGCCATAGCGCTGCTCGATCGCGTGCCGCGGCGCCAGCTCCATCACCCGCCCGATCAGCACGTCCTCGTATTGCGAGCGGTTGAAGATGCCGATCGTGCCGCGCCGCGGGCAGGCCTTGTGAATGCGCCAGAGGTAATCGTGGTCGAGCTCTTCCTCGCTCGGCTTGCCGAAGCCGGTGACCGCGACACCGAGCGGGCTCGTCTCGGCGAACACCTTCCGGATCGTTCCGTCCTTGCCGGAGGTGTCGGTGCCCTGCAGCACGACGAGCAGCGCGCGCTTCCCCTCGGCGAAGAGCTTCTCCTGCCATTCGTCGATCGCCTTGGCGTCGTCCTTGAGGCTGGCGTCGGCCGCGTCCTCGCCGACGAACGCACCGCCGCCGTCGGTCCCGCGCTTGCCGAGCTTCGACGGCTTGCCGGGAGGAACGAGGTAGGGGGAGGACTCCAATGCTCGGATCATCTCCAGGTTATTCCCCCCCTTGTGGGGGAGAATGTCTTTTCCCGACTTGGCGTAGCCAAGTCGCTGGCGAGACAAGAGGGGGGTAAGGCTCTCCCGTTTCGGCAAAGTCTGCGACGCCAACCCCACCCGAAGCCGGCTCCCCCGGATCAAGTCCGGGGTCGCCGCCATCGACCTCCCCACAAGGGGGAGGTAACCGAGATTGGTGCCGGTGCCCCGCCTTCACTCCGCCGCCTCGATCCCGCGCCGTCGCGCGAGCACCGGCTTGAGGAACCGCCCGGTGTAGCTCGCCTTCACCGACGCGATCTGTTCCGGCGTGCCGGCGGCGACCACCTCGCCGCCGCGGTCGCCGCCTTCGGGGCCGAGATCGATGATCCAGTCGGCGGTCTTGATCACCTCGAGATTGTGCTCGATGACGACGACGGTGTTGCCCTGCGCCACCAGCTCGTGCAGCACCTCGAGGAGCTTCGCGATGTCGTGGAAATGGAGGCCGGTCGTCGGCTCGTCGAGGAGATAGAGCGTCCGCCCGGTCGCGCGGCGCGACAGCTCCTTCGACAGCTTCACCCGCTGCGCCTCGCCGCCCGACAGCGTGTTCGCCTGCTGACCGACCTTGATGTAGCCGAGGCCGACGCGCTCCAGCGTCTCCATCTTCTCGCGGATGATCGGCACCGCGGCAAAGAACGACGCCGCCTCTTCGACCGTCATGTCGAGGACGTCGGCGATCGATTTCCCCTTGAACTTCACCTCAAGCGTCTCGCGATTGTAGCGCGCGCCCTTGCAGACGTCGCAAGTGACATAGACGTCCGGCAGAAAGTGCATCTCGATCTTGATCACGCCGTCGCCCTGGCAGGCCTCGCAGCGCCCGCCTTTGACGTTGAACGAGAAGCGCCCCGGCTTGTAGCCGCGCGCCTTCGCCTCGGGGAGGCCGGCGAACCATTCGCGGATCGGCGTGAACGCTCCGGTATAGGTGGCGGGGTTGGAGCGCGGCGTCCGCCCGATCGGCGACTGGTCGATGTCGATCACCTTGTCGAGCTGCTCCAGCCCTTCGATCGATTCGTAAGGGGCCGGCGCCTCGCGCGCGCCTTTCAGCCGCCGCGCCACCGCCTTGTAGAAGGTGT
>CAYOBK010000099.1:0-8948 GCA_964402275.1 uncultured Bauldia sp. | reverse complement strand
AGGAGTGATCATCGCGTGCTCCGTCGCCGCAATACTGACCACGGCGGCGATCGTGGTCTCGCTCGTCGTCGAGGCATTGCAGTTCTTCCGGCTCGTGCCGATCAGCGAGTTCCTTTTCGGGCTCAATTGGGAGCCGCAGATGCCCATCCGCGCCGACCAGATCGCCGGGCTCGGTGCGTTCGGCGCGGTGCCGGTGTTCACCGGCACGCTGGTGATCGCGGCGGTGGCCATGCTGTTCGCCACCCCGGTCGGCCTGTTCACCGCGATCTATCTGGTCGAGTATGCCCAAGGACGCGTCCGCTCGACCGTCAAACCGATCCTTGAGATCCTCGCCGGCGTGCCGACGGTGGTCTACGGCTTCTTCGCAGTGCTCACCGTGTCGCCGGCGATCCGCGCCGCAGGCAACGGCCTTGGACTCGCCACGTCACCGAACAGCGCGATCGCCGCCGGCCTGGTGATGGGCGTGATGCTGATCCCGTTCATCTCGTCGATCTCCGACGACGCGCTCCGCGCCGTGCCGCGCGCGCTTCGCGACGGGTCGCTGGCGATGGGCGCGACGCGGGCGGAGACGATGAAACGAGTCCTCCTGCCCGCCGCGTTGCCCGGCATTGTCGGCGGCGTTCTTCTCGCGGTCAGCCGGGCGATCGGCGAAACAATGATCGTGCTCATGGCCGCCGGACTGATTGCCAGCCTGACGATCAACCCGCTCGACAGCGTCACGACGGTGACGGTTCAGATCGTCACCCTGCTGATCGGCGACACCGAGTTCGACAGTCCGAAGACCCTCGCCGCCTTCGCCCTCGGCCTCTCGCTTTTTGTGATCACGCTGGGGCTCAATGTCATCGCCCTTCGCGTCGTCAACCGCTTCCGGGAGAAGTACGACTGAGATGGCCGAACCGATCGACACAACCGCACCGGCGCCGTACTGGGGATCGGACGCAGCACGCGCGAACCGCCGCCGGCGCTACCGCGCGGACACGCGTCTGAAGGTCTACGGCATCACAGCGATCGCGGTCGCCATCGGCGTTCTCGTGATCCTCCTTGCGACGCTGACCCTTGGCGGCGCCAGCGCGTTCGTGCAAACGCGGGTGGCCGTCGAATTCTACATCGATCCCGAGATCGTCACCGCGGACAACATACAGCGCGGCAACTTCCGGCAGATCGTCAGCGATTCTGTCGCCAATCTGTTCCCCGATTTGGAGGACCCGGCCGAGCTTCGCCAGGCCGTACAGATGCTGACGAGCAACACGCAGTTCTTCGTGCGCGACGCCGTTGCCGCCGACCTCTCTCTCATCGGACAAACGATTTCGCTCTCGGTCCCCGCCGCCGATCCGATCGATCAGTTCAACAAGGGGGTCATTCCTCGCGACGTGCCCGAGAATCAGCGGCGGGTGAACGACCTTCAGGTCAGCCTGTTCGACCGGCTGGTTGAAGACGGCAGGATCAGCAAGCCGTTCAACTGGGGGCTGTTGTTCAACTCGGACAGCCGATTCCCGGAGCTTGCAGGTCTCCGAGGCGCGATTGTCGGCTCGTTCTATCTCCTCCTCGTGACGTTCCTCATCAGCTTTCCGGTCGGCATCGCCGCGGCCGTCTATCTCGAGGAATTCGCGCGGAAGAACCGCTGGACGGCGATCGTGGAGGTCAACATCAATAATCTGGCCGCGGTGCCTTCAGTTGTGTTCGGCCTTCTCGGTCTTGCCGTGTTCATCAACTTTCTCGGTCTGCCGCGATCGGCGCCGCTAGTCGGCGGCATGGTGCTGTCGCTGATGACGCTGCCGACGATGATCATCGTCACCCGGGCGGCGCTCAAGGCCGTGCCGCCCTCGATCCGCGAAGCCGCCTATGGCATCGGCGCGTCGAAGCACCAAATGGTATGGCACCATGTGCTGCCGCTCGCCCTCCCCGGCATCCTGACCGGCACCATTATCGGACTGGCGCAAGCGCTGGGCGAGACGGCGCCGCTGCTGCTGATCGGCATGAACGCGTTCATCACAAGCCCACCCGGCGGCATAACCGACGCCGCTACGGCCCTGCCGACGCAGATCTTCATCTGGGCCGACAGCCCCGAGCGCGGATTCGTCGCCAAGACATCGGCCGGCATTTTGGTCTTGCTGGCATTCCTGATTACCATGAACGCGGTGGCGATCTATCTGCGCCGCCGCCTCGAACGAACCTGGTGAGGCCATGGAGCAGAGAGTCATGAACGAAACGACCGGCCCGTCAGACGCCGCGATCGCGGCCACCAGAGCAGCCGTGAGAGACGCGTCCGCGAAACCCGCGTCCGCGACGGAAAACCTGCCGCCGACGAAAGTCGGCGCCAAGGATGTGAAGGTATTCTACGGCTCGAAGCAGGCGCTGTTCGACGTTTCGATCGACATCCCGGATCGGACCGTGACTTCATTCATCGGTCCGTCCGGCTGCGGCAAGTCGACGTTCTTGCGCTGCATCAACCGCATGAACGATACGATCGACATCGCGCGCGTCGAGGGCGAGATCACCCTCGACGGCAGGGATATTTACGATCCGGACCTCGACGTGGTCGAGCTTCGCGCGCGGGTCGGCATGGTGTTTCAGAAGCCGAATCCGTTTCCAAAATCGATCTACGAGAACATCGCCTATGGCCCGCGCATCCACGGTCTGGCGCATGGCAAGGCCGAACTCGACGAGATCGTGGAGAGCAGTCTGCGCCGGGCGGCGCTGTTCGATGAGGTCAAGGATCGGCTGAACGAGCCGGGCACCGGGCTCTCCGGCGGCCAGCAGCAGCGGCTGTGCATCGCCCGGGCGATCGCCGTCTCTCCTGAGGTGATCCTGATGGACGAGCCCTGCTCGGCGCTCGACCCGATCGCGACGGCGAAGGTCGAGGAGCTTATCGCAGAACTCCGCGAGAATTTCGCCATCATCATCGTCACCCATTCCATGCAGCAGGCGGCACGGGTTTCGCAGCTTACCGCCTTCTTCCACCTGGGTGTTTTGGTGGAGACCGGGTCGACCGACTATATGTTCACCAATCCGCACGATCAGCGCACGCAGGACTATATTACCGGCCGGTTCGGCTAACCTCCTGGAGTCTCTTGAATGTCAGAAGCCCATACCGTCACCGCATTCGACGACGAGTTGAAGGAGATAGGCGGATACGTCGCCCAGATCGGCGGCATGTCCGAGCAGATGATCGACGAGGCGATGGCGGCCCTGACCCGGGCGGACAGCGAGCGAGCCTCAAAGGTCATCGAGGAAGACGCCAAGATCGACCGGCTGCAGCGCGAAGTGGAAGACAAGGCGATCCTGATGATCGCGCGGCGCCAGCCCATGGCCCAGGACCTTCGTGAGATCGTGGCGGCGATCCGCATCGCTTCCGACCTCGAACGGGTCGGTGATCTTGCAAAGAATATCGCCAAGAGGGTGATTGCACTCCGCGGCCAGTTTCAGCCGAAGTCGCTGATGCACGGCGTCGAGCATCTTGCCGAACTCAGCCTGGAACAGCTCAAGAATGTGCTCGACGCCTATGGCAGCCGCGACGTCGACCGGGCGCTCGCGGTGTGGCAGCGGGACGAAGAGATCGACGCGCTCTATACGTCGCTGTTCCGCGAGCTGCTCACTTATATGATGGAAGATCCGCGCAATATCGGGTTCTGCACCCACCTTCTCTTCTGCGCCAAGAACATCGAGCGGATCGGCGATCATGCCACCAACATCGCCGAGACGGTCTACTACCAGATCACCGGCGAGACCCTTACCGACGAACGTCCGAAGAACGACAGATCGGTCGTCGCAACGGTGGATCTGCCGCATACCGACGACTGACCGCCACGGCTTTGGATTGCACCGAGGAGGGCACTGAATGACGCCGCGGGTGATGATCGTTGAAGACGAGGAGCCGCTCACCACCCTCCTCCGCTACAACCTCGAAGCGGAGGGCTATTCGGTCGATGCTTCCCTCCGCGGGGACGAGGCGGAGTTGAAGATCCGCGAGAGTGTACCGGACCTGTTGCTGCTCGATTGGATGCTGCCCGGCGTCTCGGGCATCGAATTGTGCCGCCGGCTGAGGCTCCGCGACGAAACCCGGGAATTGCCGATCATCATGCTGACCGCACGCGGCGAAGAGGCGGAACGAATCCGTGGCCTTTCCACCGGAGCCGACGACTACGTCGTCAAGCCGTTCTCGGTGCCGGAGCTGATGGCGCGCATCCGCGCGATCCTCCGCCGTATTCGCCCGGAGACCATCGCGTCGGTGCTGCGCGCGGGAGACCTCGAACTCGACCGCGAGACCCACCGCGTCCGCCGCAACGGGCGCGAGCTGCATCTCGGCCCGACCGAATTCCGGCTGCTCGAGTTCCTGATGCAGAGTCCGGGCCGCGTGTTCTCGCGCGAGCAACTTCTCGACGGCGTGTGGGGCCGCGAGGTCTATGTCGACGAACGGACCGTCGACGTGCATGTCGGGCGTCTCCGCAAAGCAATTAATCGCGGCCGGGCGAAGGACCCGATTCGCACCGTCCGCGGCGCCGGTTACGCGATCGACGAGCAGTATGACAGCTGACGCCGGCTTCGGCGCCTAACTGCGGAGCTCGGCGCCGGTCGCCTTCCCGACCGCGGCGATGATCCGCGCCGACACCTGGTCGATCTCGGCATCGGTCAGCGTCCGCTCGCGCGGCTGCAGCGTGACTTCGATCGCGATCGACTTCCGGCCCCGCCCGAGCGACTCGCCCTCGAACAGATCGAACACGACGACCGAGGCGATCAGGGACGGGTCGGAACGCTCGGCGGCCGCGATGATCTTGTCCGCCATCACGTCGCGGTCGACGACGAAGGCATAGTCGCGCTTGACGGCCTGGAGGTCGCTGGCGGCGAGCGGCGGCTTGGTCCGCGTCGCCTTGGCCTTCGGCACCGGCAGCGCGTCGAGGATCAGTTCAAAGCCGACGACCGCCTGGTCGACGCCCAGGCGTTCCAGCACCGCCGGATGAAGCTCACCGAACCACGCAAGCCTGTTCTTCGGCCCGAGCTGCAGCGTGCCGACGCGACCCGGGTGGAACCAGTCCGGCCCGCCGGCGAGGATCTGTACCTTGGCGGCCGCGAGGCCAAGCGCTTCGACCAGCGCCGTGAGGTCGGCCTTGGCATCGAAGAGGGACACCGGCGGCGCATTGCCGGACCAATGCCGCCCCGCGCCGGCGACGCCGGCAGTTCCGCGCCGGATCCCGGCCGCCGCCATCAGCTGGTCCTCCGGCCGGTCGCCGCGATAGATCTGACCGACCTCGAACAGCGCACAGTCGCCGAGACCGCGGTCAGCGTTCCGCTGTGAGGCGCCGATGAGCCCGGGAAAGAGGCTCGGCCGCATGTCGGACAATTCCGCCGAGATCGGATTGGCGAGCGACAGTTCCGCCGCGCCGCCGCCAAACACCTTTGCCTCCGCCTCCGACACGAAGGACCAAGTGATCGCCTCGGTGAGACCGAGCCCGGCAAGCGTTCGTTTCGCCAGCCGGGTCCGACGCTGCGCCAAAGTGAGCACCGGCGCGGCAACGCCCTCCTCGCGCACCATCGGCGCCGGCGGGATCTCGTCGAGCCCGACGATGCGCACGAGCTCCTCGACGATATCGGCCTTGCCCTCGACGTCGGGCCGCCAGGGCGGCGTCACGATCTGGATCGATCGCCCGCGGTCACCGGCGGCCTCGAATCCGAGTGCGCCGAGGATCGACAGCATCCTTGTCGTCGGCAGTTCGATACCCGCAAGGCGGCGAAGCTCGGAGATCGGGAATTCGATGCGGCGGCGTCCGTCGGGAACCACACCGGCGGTCACCGCTTCGCTCGGCTCGCCGCCGCACAAGTCCATGACGATTCGTGTCGCAAGATCGAGCCCCGGCAGCATGAACTGCGGATCCACGCCGCGCTCGAAACGAAAACGCGCGTCGGAATCGATGCCGAGACGGCGTCCCGTATGGGCAATATTCAGCGGCTCCCACAGGGCCGATTCTATAAGCACATCAGTGGCTTCGTCGGTGCAGCCGGAGGCCTCGCCGCCGATGATTCCGGCAATCGATTCAACGCCATTGTCGTCGGCGATGACGCAATTCGACTCATCAAGCTGATAGGTGCGGCCGTCCAGTGCCGACAATTCTTCGCCCGCATTGGCGCGACGCACGACGAGATCGCCCTTCACCTTCGCCGCATCGAAGACGTGCAGCGGGCGGCCGCGGTCGAATGTAATGAAGTTGGTGATGTCGACCAACGCGTTGATCGGGCGGAGGCCGATCTCGCGGAGACGCCGCTGCAGCCAGTCCGGCGACGGACCGTTCTTGACGCCGCGAACGAGGCGAAGCGCGAATGCGGGGCAGAGCGACTCGGTGCCGCCGAAATCCAGCGTCACTCCGACGGGGCACGGGAATGAACCCTTCACCGGCGCGACGGAGCGCCTGATCCGTTTGCCGGCCCCGGCCGCGGCGAGGTCGCGGGCGATGCCGGCGACGCCGAGGCAATCGGGCCGGTTCGGCGTCACCGCGACGTCGATCACCGGATCGCCGAGCTTCATCCAGGCGGCGTAGCTTTCGCCGACCGGCGCTTCGGCCGGCAGATCGACGATGCCTTCGTGGTCGTCGGAAAGGCCAAGTTCACGCTCCGACAGGAGCATGCCATGAGACTCGACGCCGCGGATCTTGCCGACCTTGAGGTCGATGCCGGTGCCGGGGATGTGCATGCCGGGCGCCGCGAACACCCCCTTCATCCCGGCGCGCGCGTTCGGTGCGCCGCAGACGACCTGGATCTTCGTGCCGTCGCCGGGATCGACCAAGCAGACGCGAAGCCGGTCGGCGTCCGGGTGCGGCTCGGCTGACAGCACCCTGGCGATGCGGAACGGCGCAAGCGCTCTCGACCTGTCCTCGACGCTTTCGACTTCAAGGCCGATGCGGGTGAGCGTCGTGGCGATCTCGTCGACGCTTGCCGGCGTGTCGAGATGTTCCTTCAGCCATGACAGCGTGAACTTCATCGCGCCGCCTCTTCAATGACCGAACGGCAATTCACGAACTCAGCCCTCCGGCAAGGCTCGGCATGTCGAGCGGACGAAAGCCGTAATGGCGCAGCCATCGGAGGTCGGCGTCGAAAAAGGCGCGGAGATCCGGCATGCCGTATTTCAGCATCGCCAGGCGATCGATGCCCATCCCCCAGGCGAAGCCCTGATAGCGGTTGGGATCGATGCCGCCATGGCGCAGCACGTTGGGATGGACCATGCCGCAACCGAGAATCTCCAGCCAGTCCTCGCCCTCGCCGAAGCGCACCTCGTCGCCGATGCGGCGGCAGCGGATATCGACCTCCATCGACGGCTCGGTGAAGGGGAAATAGCTCGGGCGGAAACGCATCTCGACCCGCGGCACTTCGAAGAAGGCCTTGCAGAACTCCTCGAGGACCCATTTCAGGTGGCCGATATGCGTCACCTCGTCGATCGCCAGCCCCTCGAGCTGATGGAACATCGGCGTGTGTGTTTGATCGGAGTCGCAGCGATAGGTGCGGCCGGGGATCACCACGCGGATCGGCGGCTTCTGCATCTCCATCGTGCGTATCTGGACCGGCGACGTGTGCGTCCTCAGCAGCAGCCGCTCGCCGTTCGGCTTCGGCTTCAGGAAGAAGGTGTCGTGCATCTCCCGAGCCGGATGTCCTTCCGGAAAATTGAGCGCGGTGAAATTGTAGTAGTCGGTCTCGATGTCCGGCCCCTCGGCGACCGAGAAGCCGAGATCGGCGCAGATTGTGGCGATCTCGTCGATCACTTGGCTTACGGGGTGGATCCGGCCGGTCTCGAGCGGCGACGGCCGGACCGGTAGCGTGACGTCGGCGCTTTCGTTTACGAGGCGGCGCGCCAGGGCCTCGCCCTTGAGCGCTTCGCGGCGCCTGGCCAGGGCGTCGGTGATCCGGTCCTTGAGGCCGTTGAATCTCGGCCCCGCTTCCTTCCGCTCTTCGGGCGACATTGCACCCAGCGTCTTCAGGAGTTCCGAGACCGAACCCTTCCTGCCGAGGGCGCCCACGCGCACCGCCTCGAGCGCGGCTTCGTCCGAAGCGGCGCCGATCGCGCGGCGGATCTCCCCCTCCAGTGCGTCGATGTCGGGCATTCTTGCCCCTCTTCCCGAGTCGTGGCCCGCCTGTTTTGGCAGTTCGGCGGGCGGCGTCAAACGATCATGATCGACCCGGGCGCCGGCCCGGGTTGCGGAGACATGCTGGGGGCGCGGAAAGACCGGCGCCGAGCCGAGCCTTGAGTGCCGGGTGGTGTTGGAGCGTCAGCCTCAGCTTCAGCCGAGAGCGCTTTGCGCTCGTTCCACCAGCGCCTTGAAGGCGTCGGGCTCGTTGACCGCGAGGTCGGCCAGCATCTTGCGATCGACCTCGACACCGGCCTTTCCGAGCCCGTCGATAAATCGACCATAGGTCAGCCCGTGCATCCGGGCGCCGGCGTTGATCCGCTGGATCCACAGGGCGCGGAATGTGCGTTTCCGGTTCTTGCGGTCGCGATAGGCGTATTGCGCGGCCTTGTTGACGGCCTGCTTGGCGGTCCGGATGGTGTTCTTGCGGCGGCCGTAATAGCCCTCCGCCTTCTTCAGGACCTTCTTGTGCTTGGCGTGGGCGGTGACGCCGCGTTTCACACGGGACATGGCGCTTATCTCCTCGAGGGGGTCCGGTCAGGCGTTCGGCAGGAAGTGCTTCTTCACGGTGCGCGCGTCGGCGTCGGCAAGCGCCGTCGTCCCGCGGGCACTGCGAATGAACTTCTTGCTGCGCTTGATCATGCCGTGGCGCTTGCCGGCCTGCTGCACCATGACCTTGCCGGTCCCGGTCACCTTGAATCGCTTCTTGGCGCCGCTCTTGGTCTTCATCTTGGGCATTTGGCTCTCCATTCGGACCCGGCGGAAGCCGCGCAAGATCCTGATTTGCGTGGTGATCTGAGCATCCGCGACCGCCACGGCATGCCCTTTAGCCGGGCGGCG
>CAYOBK010000098.1:0-5906 GCA_964402275.1 uncultured Bauldia sp. | reverse complement strand
GTAGTAGAACGGCGAAGCATAGGCGACGGTATCCAGCCAATCGGCGAGATTTCGCAGCGAATTGACGAGGAACGTCGCAACGGCGAACCCGGAGACGACGCCGAGGATCAGTCCCCGCCGCCCGCCGAGCGCGCCGACCGCGAAAGCGACCGAACCGAAAAGGAAGCCGACAAGCGTCGCCTGAATGCAGACGGCGAAATATCGGTCGAAGGCGATCCCGAGCCCGAACAGGAGGTCGTTGACGACCACCGAAAACAGGAGCGCGGCGCCGAGGATCATCATGACGATTGCCATGCCGATCCATTTCTCGATGGCCACCCGAATCCGCGAGATCGGATTCGACATCAGGAGGTCCATCGTGTTGGCTTCTTCCTCGCCGGCAATCAGCTGCGCGCCCATCGCCGCGGCGTAGATCGCGAACGCCACCGGCACAAGCCAGCCGAACGCCTGACTATTGAGATAGCCGGCCGGAGTGAACATCTCCTCGGCGGTCTCGATGCCGAAGAACGCGAACATCTCCGCGGGGTAGGCCTCGAAGAAGCGCATCAGCTCTTCCTGCTGGTCTTCCAGCACGGGCCAAAACACTCCCACGACGACGGCATAGAGGAAAATCCCGACCGACCACCACAGGAGTGAGCGGCGCCGGTCGCGAAGCGTCTTGAGGACGATGTTACGGAGCATTGGTCCCTCCGCGATAATAGGCGAGGAACAGAGCCTCGAGATCGGCGCCCTGGCTTATGAAGTTGGCGACGTTGAATTTCGCCACCGCCTTGATGAACGGATCGACCGACCCGGTAACGCGGCAGCTCAGCGTTCGCCCGCTCATCCTGACATCCGTGAGATTGGGCAGGGCGGCGAAGGCGCTCACGGGCACGTCCTCGTCGAACGAGACCTCGAACTCGCGGACGGCTCTCGCCCGGAGCTCGCGTAACGTCGCCACCTCGACGATCCGCCCTTCGCGGATGATCCCGACGCGGCGGGCGATGCGCTCGACCTCGCTGAGCACGTGCGAGCTGAGGAACACGGTGCCGCCGTTGCTTCGATGCTCCTCGAGGAGAGCGTAGAACTCCTCCTGCACAAGAGGATCGAGCCCCGATGTCGGTTCATCGAGCACGAGCAATTGCGGCTTGTGCATCAGCGCCTGCACCACGCCGACCTTCTGCTTGTTGCCCTTGGACAATTTGCCGATCGGCCGGCTGAGATCGAGCTTCATCCGCTCGGCGAGCTCCTGCGCGTGATGCAGCGAACCATTGCCGCGCAGATTGTCAAAATAGGTGATCAGCTCGAGGCCGGTGAACCGCTCATAGAGGTCGAGTTCGCCGGCAAGATAGCCGATCTTATGCCGAAGCTCGGGCTCCCTGGGCGAACGGCCGAGCACGCGGACGGTACCGGCACTCGGCCTGATGAAATCGAGGAACAGGCGGATCGTCGTCGTCTTGCCGGCGCCGTTCGGGCCGAGATAGCCGAACACCTCACCCTGCTCGATGGCGAGGTCGACATCGACAATGCCGCGGCTCCGGCCGTAGCTCTTGGTAACGCGGTTGAGCTCTATGACGGCCATCGAGCGGCCCCAATTTGTCGGCGACGCAGCCGCTGCCGCAATACTGGACGCGGCCGGCGACAAGACCGCGTCCCATATAGGTGATAGCGGCCTCCGGCAAAAGACCGCGCTGTGGACGATCACAATTGCGATGGCGCTATTTGATGAACGTTCCGCTTCGCAGATCCGAGACCGCCTGCTGCAGCTCCTCGCGCGTATTCATCACGATCGGACCGTACCAGGCGACCGGCTCCTTGATGGGCTCGCCGGAGATCAGAAGGAATCGGACGCCCTCGTCGCCCGCTTGGACCACGATCTCGTCCCCGCTGTCGAACAGCACCAGCGACCGGTTGCCGGTCTGCTCGCGGACCAGGATCTCCTGATTGTCGTCGGTGCCGCGTTCCGTCAGAACGCCGAACGGCTTCGACGCGTCGCGAAACGAGCCGGACCCGGCGAACACATAGGCAAATGCATGGCGCGTCGTTTCGATCGGCAGCACCTTGCGCTTTCCCGGCGGGACGCTGATGTCGAGATAGCGCGGGCTCGCGGCAACGCCGTCGACCGGACCGGTCCTGCCCCAGAAGTCGCCGCAAACGACGCGCACCACGGTACCGTCATCATCGACGATCTCGGGCACCTCGCTCCCGGGAATGTCCTGATAGCGCGGCTTCGTCATCTTCAGCGATGACGGCAAATTTGCCCACAGCTGGAAGCCGTGCATCCGGCCCTTGTCATCGCCGGTCGGCATCTCCTGATGCATGATGCCGCTGCCGGCGGTCATCCACTGGACGTCGCCGGCACCGAGCGTGCCGCGATTGCCGAGGCTGTCGCCGTGCTCGACCGACCCGGCGAGGACGTAGGTGATCGTTTCGATGCCGCGATGCGGATGCCAAGGGAAGCCGGCGAGGTAGTCGGCGGGGCGATCGTTACGGAAGTCGTCGAACAACAGGAACGGATCGAAGGCCTCGGTGTCGCCGAAGCCGAAGGCACGGTGCAGTTTGACGCCAGCGCCTTCCATAGTCGGTTTGGCGTCGACGATGCGCTTGACCGGGCGCAGGGACATTGCGCTCTCCATCGTATCGGGGTTTGGCCGGCGCCTGTTTGAGTCGCGCCGGGTTCTCGACTTCAGCAATTAGTGTCGCAAGCGCCTGGGGACAATGACGGATGCCGAAACGCGACATCCTGCCGTTAGGCCCGCATTAACGAAGAACCGAGGCTTGAGCGGAATATTCCTCAATATATCAGACAATTAGCCGATTGTTAGCGGCGATCGGGTGATCTGCCCGGCCGGTTTGGGCGAGGATGGTCCCGACGCGGGCGCATCTCCTTGGAGGCGAGAATGCTCAGGCTTTTGGGACGAATCCTTGCAGCGGCTTGTAGCCGGCGGATCCGGGGATGACGATCCGCGTCGCTCTTCTGGTCGCCCTGGTCGCGGCATTGTCCGCGATTGCCTACTCGGTCGGCCTGTTTACGCCGCTCGACAACGCGTTGGCCGAGCAGCGGTTCCGGTTTGCCGAGCGGCCGCCGACCGGGTCGGTCGCCATCGTGGAGATTGACGCGCGGAGCCTTGAGGCCGTCGGCGAATGGCCGTGGCCGCGCCGCATTCACGCCGACATCGTCGACCGGCTCGGAGAACTTGGCGCGTCGGCCATTGCCCTCGACATCGACTTCAGCACGCGGTCGAACGATGCCGATGACGCCGCACTGGAGGCGGCGCTGGAGCGCGCCGGCGGCGCGGTGATTCTCGCGGTGTTCCATCAGCAGGCCTCGGCGGACGATCCCGAAGCCCGCGTCTTCAGCGCACCGATCGAGCGGTTCGCGCGCAATAGCTGGCCGGGAACTGTAAACGTGAGACCTGATCAGGATGGTGCGATCCGCCACGCCTCCTTCGGCGAGTGGATCGATGGCGTGCCGGTGCTCTCGATCGCCGCGCTGCTCGGCAACCGCAGCGGCACCGTCGGAACCGAATTTGGAATCGACTTCTCGATCGCCGCCTCGGCGATCGATCGCATCTCCGCCATCGACCTCCTGGAAGGCCGCGTCGACCCCGCCCGGATTGCCGGACGAAGCATCATCGTCGCCGCCTCCGCGGTCGAACTGCGCGACATCTTCCAGATACCGGTCTACGGGTTCGTACCGGGCGGTCTGGTCCAGGCCATGGCCGCGGAGACGCTTGCTCAGGATCGCGTCGTGACCAGCGGCGGCGCCGCGGTGACGGTCGGAGGGCTCATCGTTCTGTCCGCGCTTGCCGCCGTCGCCATCAGTCGACGGAAATGGACCCGCGTGATTCTGGGTTTTGCTCTTTCGGCGGTGGCAGTCGAACTCGCGGCCCATCTTGTTCAGGCGCACGGCAGCGTGCTGACCGAAACAGGCGCCTGGCTGGCCGCGCTGATGGGCTTCGCGGCCGTGGTCCTCGCCCGAGAAATCGATCTCCGCGGCCTCGCCAAAGCCGCGTTCCGGCGCGACTCCCTCAACACCCGCACGGTTCTGAATCGTGTCGTCGAGGACAGCTACGCCGGGATCGTGGTTGCCGATCGGCAGGGCCGGATTCTCGCCGCCAGCGACGCGGTCAACAACATCCTTCGTCTTCCAAAGCACGCGGACCTGATTGGCAGCGCCTTCGACGAGGTCTTGCCGGGAACCCTGTCGCAGGCGCTGCACGAGGTCATGCGGGTCTATCCGCGCGAATTGCAGAAGGGGGAAGTGCGCGTTTCGATCGCCGGCAGCGAACTCGTCCTCGAGATTACCGCGACCGCATCATCGCTTGCCGGTCAGGGCCGACCCCGTCTGGGCCAACCCCAGATCGTCGGCTGCATCACTTTCGTCGACATCACGGAAAGACGGCGCCTCGAGGCGCGAACCGCGCAACTTGCCTGGTACGATACGCTGACGGGTTTGCCGAACCGCAACTCTTTTGCCGAAGCACTGCGGTCCGCAATCCGGGAGGCGAGAGAGCGAGGCGACCGGGGCGCGCTGCTCTTCTTCGACATCGATCGCTTCAAGAACGTCAACGACACGCTCGGTCATCATCTCGGCGATCTCCTCCTGATCGGCACCGCCAGGAAGGCCCGCGCGCTCATCGGCGCGTCCGACTACCTGGTCCGTCTGGGTGGCGACGAGTTTGCCGTGATTGTGCGTGATGCCGACGAGGACGATGTCGAGAAGCTCGCCGCGCGGGTTGTCGCCGCCATGTCCGAGCCGTTCATGGTCGAGGGCTACAGGGTGGCCATCGGCGCCAGCGTCGGGATTGCCTTCCTGGGCCGGAGCAGCAGCGACCCGTCGGTCGTCATGAAGCAGGCGGATCTTGCGCTCCACGCCGCCAAGGCCGACGGCGGCGGCTATCGCGCATTCACACCGGCGCTCGACGAGGATCTCGACGAACGGCGACGGATCGAAGTCGCGCTGTGGGACACTCTGCAGACCGGACAGCTCGAAATCGAGTATCAACCGCAGGTGCATCTCGGCACCGGCAAGCTGATCGGCTGCGAGGCACTGTCGCGATGGACGCATCCGGAAATGGGCCGGATTTCACCGGCCCGCTTCGTGCCGATCGCCGAAGCGACCGGCCTGATCTATCCGATCGGCACCTCGGTTCTGGCGACCGCGTGCCGCGAAATCGCGCCGTTTGGCGACCTCAAAGTGGCGGTGAATGTCTCGCCGGTCCAGTTCGTTCGCGGAGATCTCACCGGCGCGGTCGCCGAGGCGCTCGCCGCCTCCGGGATGCATCCGTCGCGGCTGGAGCTCGAGATTACCGAATCGTTGTTCCTCAACAACGGAGCGCTGGTCGCCGGGAAGATGCGCGAACTGATCGATCTCGGCGTCAGTTTCGCCCTCGACGATTTCGGCACCGGCTATTCGTCTCTCAGCTATGTCCGCCAGTATCCAATCGACAAGATCAAGATCGACCGCAGCTTCGTCGTCGACATTCTGACCGACCGGAGTTCCGCCGCGATCGTCGGCGCGGTGGTCGCGATGGCGGAGGGCATGCAGAAGCGGGTGATCGCCGAGGGGATCGAGACCGAGCAACAGCGCCGGGTCCTGCAACTCCTCGGCTGCCAGGAAGGACAGGGTTTCCTGTTTGGCAAGTCCGTGCCGGTCGCCACATTGGCCCGCGCGGTTTCAGCGGCCATGGACGTCCCGTCGCAGCTGACGGCCTGACCGCGCCCGCTTAGCCGGGCTCGTCGATAACGCCGATGAACGGCAACTGCCGGAAGGTCTGCCCGATGTCCATCCCGTAGCCGACGACGAACTCGTCCGGGCAAACGAAGCCGACGAAGTCCGGGTCGATCGCCCGTGCACGTTTCCCCGGCTTGTCGCAGAGCGCGGCGATCATGACACGCCGGACGCCGCGATCCGTGAAGAGGTC
>CAYOBK010000097.1:0-8409 GCA_964402275.1 uncultured Bauldia sp. | reverse complement strand
CAAGGTCGCCAGAACGGCGAAGATCGCCCGGAGGCCGCCGCCGGAAATCGCGGCGGCAACGAAGCTTGCCGCCACAACGCCCGCGGGGATCGCCACGATCCAACTTCGCAGCAGCGCCGTGTCGGCCGCGCCTCGGCGGTGGTGCGCGAGGAAGGATCGCACCGAGGTCGGGACGATGATCGCGATCGACGACCCGACGGCCAAATGCATGCGCACCGTCTCATCGACGCCGATGGCGATGAAGGCCTGGTAGAGCACCGGAACAATGACCGCCCCGCCGCCGATCCCGAACAGCCCGGCCAGCAACCCAGCGATGCCGCCCGCGCCGAAGATCAGGAGCGCATAGCCGATCAGTTCGCCCGTGGTCGCGCCGGACAGGTCCATATGAGCCTAGGCGGCGAGGACGGCGTTCGCGGCCGCATTGCGGTCGGCCGCGGCCCGCCAAGCGACCAGCGCGTCCCGGATCACGCCGGGATCGGCCGGGCGCGCGGCTGCGGCCTCGGTCAGCGTCCGACGCCAGGCGCGCGCCCCCGCCGAGCCGTGGAAGAGCCCCAGGAGCGGCCGCATGATGCGGCCGAGCGGAACGCCGGCGCGACAGGCCCGGTCGGCATAGTCTGCCATGGCCAAAGCCGCCCCTTCTCGATCGGCGTCCTCGGTGGCGGCGCGATAGATCACGCGGTCAACCGACCCGAGGATCGCGGGCCGATCGAAGGCGGCGCGGCCGATCATGACGCCATCAACCGCGGCCAATTCGGCGGCGCATGTCTCGATATTGGAGAACCCGCCATTGATCCCGACGAAGACGTGCGGCAGCCGTCGCTTGAGGCGGTGGACGCGAGCATGATCCAGTGGCGGCACCGAACGGTTCTGCTTCGGATCGAGCCCGCGCAGCCATGCCTTTCGCGCGTGCACCCAGATGCCGTCGACGCCGGCTTCGACGACGATGTCGGCGAAGCGGTCGAGCGCGGCTTCGATGTCCTGATCGTCGACGCCGAGACGGCACTTCACCGTAACCGGAACCGACACGGCCGCCTTCATCGCCGCCACACAGGCGCCGACGCGCTCCGGCTCGAGCATCAGGCAGGCGCCGAACGACCCGGATTGGACCCGGCCAGAGGGGCAGCCGACATTGAGGTTGATTTCGTCATAGCCAAAGTCCGCCCCGATCCGTGCGGCCTCGGCCAGGCCAGCCGGATCCGAGCCTCCGAGCTGCAAGGCAACCGGGTGTTCCTCGGCGCTGAATGCCAACAGGGCCGTCCGGTCGCCGCGAATCACGGCATCGGCCGTGATCATCTCGGTGAACAGCAGGGCGCGGCGGGTCAGCTGACGGTGGAAGAACCGGCAGTGCCGATCCGTCCGATCCATCATCGGGGCGACGGCGACGCGATGGTGCGTGTTCATGGCCCCCAAATGAACGCCGGGCGGGTCGCTGTCCAGCCCGCGGGTAGAGAACGGGTTTTCGGCTGCCGGTCAGGGGGCGCGTTCGCCCACCCGCGCGAGGCTCGTTTGGCGCTCGGCACCTGACTGGCCCATGTCGAGCGTTGCGTCTTCGGGCCGCATATCGCCGATTCTCGGCGATACCGCCGCCTGCCGGCCGAGCAGCATGCGACGTTCGAACTGGCTCGAGCGGAAGATCGGGTAGCGGTGGTGGACGCTTTCGCGCTGCGCCCGGTAGTCGCAAGTCATCAGGCTCAGCGGCTTGATCAGCTGGTTGTAAGGACGTGGGTCGCAAACAACCTCGCCTTCGAAAACACGCTTGTAGAACGCCTGATGCTCCCTGCGCACCGCGGCGATGTAGAGATCGGCACCGAAATACTCGGCCGCCAGCCACGTCATCCGAATCGTCATGAAGGGCATCAGCTGCGGGAACTCCTGGGAAAACACCCTCCCCGTGGCGTGGCGCGACGCCTCAACGACCACCTTGCCGGCGGCCAGCGCGGGCCCGAGGGCGTCGGGAAAGGATTGCATCGCCGGAAACTCAGGGTAGTCGGTGGTGGCGACATGCACCCTTATGGTCGACGCCAGACTCCCGTCGACAAAGAGGCCGAAGATCGTGGTGTTGTCGAGATCGTCGTAGTGGTCGCTGAGCTGCCTGCCGAAGGCCGGCTTGATCGCCTCCTCGTGCAAATAGGCTTCGTAGCGCAACCGGAAGACCACCTCGCGGTCCTCGTCGCCGGTGATCACGCGGTAGTCGGATTTGTCGAGCAGATCGTAGAGGCGGTCGGAACGGTTGCGCAGTTCGGACGCCGGAGACGCCATACTCATACTAACCTCCTCGCGCAGGCCCGCAGGCTCCGAGACGAGTAAGGTTAACAAACCCTTAAAGAGATTGTAAGACTTTGAGTGAATTCTAAGGACAGTTGTGTGTACTAAGGTTAACGCCGACGAACCGCAGAATCCCGGGGTTTCCCCGACGTAAACGCTCCGGTTGCAACGGCTTTTCGGTGCGGCGAATCAAGCCAGGCCGGATGCCCGGCTTCCGCCCTGCTGGCGGGGACGGCCGGCGGAACCGACCGACCGCGACTGTGTCGCGATCAGTTCGCGCACCTGCTTGGCCGGGAGCGGCACACTGAAGACGTAGCCCTGGGCCTCGTCCACCGTGCCTTCGGCGGCGATGATCTCCAGCTGATCCGTGGTCTCGATCCCCTCGACAACGACCTTGAGTCCCAGCGCCGCGCTCAACCGCGCCATCCCGCGCAGCAGCGTGAGCGACCGGTCGCCTGAGTGGAGTTCCGTCACGAACGAACGATCGATCTTTACCTTGTTGAGCGGAAATGTCTGCAGATAGCTGAGCCCCGAATAACCGGTGCCGAAGTCATCGAGCGAGATCCGGATGCCGGACTCCACCAGTTCCTCGAGCATCGCGCGAATGGTCGGGGTGTCCTTCAAAAGCACCGATTCGGTAATCTCGACCTCGAGCCGTTGCGGCGGCAAGCCAGCGGCGATCGCGGCCTGGGTCACCATGGCGGGCAGCCCGGGCTGACGAAATTGAACCGGCGAAAGATTGACCGCAACGCTCACCTCTGACGGCCAGGTGGCGCATTCGCGGCATGCCTCCTCCAGCACCCACTGCCCCATCTCCGTGATGATGCCGATGTTTTCGGCAACCGGAATGAATTCGTTGGGCGGGACCATTCCCCGTTCGGGATGGCGCCAACGCAACAGCGCCTCGCATGTCCGCACGCTCATCGTTTTGAGGTCGAGCAGCGGCTGGTAATAGAGTTCCAGTTGGTTGGCCGCCAGGGCCTGGCGGACGTCGAGCTCCAGGGCCCGCTTGGCGTGCGCCTCGGCATCCATCGAGGAATCGAAGACCCGGACCGCGCCTTTGCCGCCCGCCTTGGCGTGGTAGAGCGCCATGTCGGCATTCTTGAGCAACAGATCGGGATCGGACCCGTCGCGCGGCGCGTAGGCGATCCCGATGCTGGCGCCGATGATGATGTCATGGCCGTCGATTTCATACGGCTGGGACAGCGATTCGACGATGATGCGCGCCAATTCCTCGGCGCGATCGTCGACTGCCTGTTGCTGCCGCTGAAGTATCACGAACTCGTCGCCGCCGAAGCGGGCCACCATCTCGCTGGTCGAGACGAGGGCGAGCAGGCGGTCGGCGACCGCGCACAGGAGTTGATCGCCGGAAGGATGCCCGAGCGTGTCGTTGACCTGCTTGAACTCGTCGAGATCGACGAACAGCACGGCCAGCCGGGCCATGTCGTCCTCGATCGTGGCCAGCGTCCGTTCCAACTGTTCGTGCAGATGGTTCCGGTTCGGCAGGCTGGTCAGGGCGTCGAACCGCGCCATCCTGTCGATCCGCTGCTCGGCCGACCGTCGCTCGGTGACGTCCTCAACGATGACCACCGACCCGCCATTCTCCATCGGCCGGGTGGTGAAGGAAAGCCAGCGGCCGTCACCGGTCTCGGCGGTGAGTTCGCCCTGCGCGTGGAACAGACGCCGCTCGAATTCGGTGACGAACCGTCGCGAATCGGCGATGCGCGAGAACGCACCACTGGCCAGCAGAACCTCGCGGGACAGTCTGCCGGCGACCTCCGATTTGGTCGGCAGCCGCATCAGTTCGACGAACCGTTCGTTGGCAACGAGCAGCCGGCGTTCGGAATCGAACATCACCAGGCCGTGCGGCATGTTGTTGAGCGCGGTCGTGAAGCGCGCCGCGAGCTGCGTGATGTCCCGTGCCGAGATGATCGCATCGAGGAGGACCTTCCGCAGCCGGTCGGAGATCGTCTTGAGGCCGAAGAAGAACGGCAGCAGGACGATGACGAAGATGCTGTAATAGACGCCGCCAACCGAGAACAGCGCGAGAGATAGCGGCAGACCGCCGCCGATCAGCTGCGTCACCACGAGCGATCGGCTGGCGAAGTTCCGTCCGGAGGTTCCCACCATGTAGGCGATCACCGAGGAGAACCCGAACAAACGCACAAAGGGGTCGTCGGTGACCAGGAAACAGGCGAGGCACCAGGTCCCGAACATGCCGACATAGAGCGCGGCGCCCACGACGTAACGGCGCTCCCATTTCCGGAACGCCGCCTCGGTGCGCAGCGTCGAGCGAAGTCGGCTGTAGTTGCCCATGTCCCACGCGCGCAGGCCGGCGACGAGAGCGAGCACAATGGCGAAGACGAGGAGCTGCCAGCTGCCGGCCTGCCACGCGGTTATTCCGGCGGCGATAGAACCGGCGGCAGAGCCGATGAACAACGGCACGGCCACTTCGTAAAGCGCGTCGACGAGCGAGGCGTAGACCTGCAGCGGCACGGCGGGGTCGCGCGGCGTGCGAGAGGCCCGTTCCGCCGGCGACCTCTCCACCTTGCCCTGATCAGTCACCATTACGCCGTGCCTTCACGATCGCCAGGCTGCCGCGAATGTCAGTAGCTGCGGACGAACTGCGTCCTCCCCTGCGGGGAGGTGTGATTCGGACCTACAGAGCCTGTTCCTTCCTCGGGGCCATCCTGACTGCAATGCCCCTCGCGCAACTACACGACCGCTTTCAGGTTCTTCTGAGATCCGGGACGGCGCGCGGCCATGGCCGATGCATATTCGATAAACCGCTCGAAGATCGGATTGAACACGCCGGGATTGCTGAGGAACGGCGCGTGACCCTCGCCGCGGAGCACGAAGCAATGCTTTTCCCAAAGCGAGGCGTAAGGCAGGCTGCCGATATAGTCCGTGTTGGTCATCGGATCCTCGGCGCCGTTGACGATCGCCAGCGGGACCTTGGTGGTCTCGGCGAGCGTTCGCTGGTCGGAGGTGCGGCCGTCGAAGATGGTGCCGAACAGCATGCTGCGGGACCTGCCGTCGGCGCGGCGAACGGCGTCGCGCAGAGCCGGCGTGACGTGGTCGCCGTAGGCACCCACGGCGAAAACCTCGACCTCTTCGTCGGTGAATTCCTCCTTGCCGAGGACGGCAAGCATTGGATGGGGTTTGAAACCAGCCGGGAACGATTCCGGGTTGGGATGAACCGGCGGCGTGGCGGCGATCATCAGCCCGGCCAGCCCCGAGAAGCGCGGCAGGAGTTCCAGGCCGATGTGACCGCCCACCGACCAGCCGAAGACCGCGGCCCGATCGACGCCAAGTTCGGCCAGAACCTCCATGGTCAGGCCGGCGTAACCCGGCATCGTGTAGGTACGGCTCGGATCGCGGGCGTCGCTCGATGCGCCGTGGCCGGGCAGATCGAACGCGATCATCCGATAGACGTCGCCGAGCGGGCTCTCGAGCTGGTTGACAAAGACTTCCTTGCAGCTCGAATTGCCGTGAATCATCAGAACCGGGAGACCCGTCCCCGCGGTCTCGCTGACGGCGATGTCGGCGTGACTCGTGTTTAACGTTCTGGTACGCAACATGACCAATTCCTTCCCGCCCGACGGGAGCATTCGGAGCTTAACGATCAGCCCACCGGGACCGTTGGCATTTCCTGCAACTCGTAGTGTAATATTGCTGCGAAACCCTTAAAAAAAAGGATACATCTGACCTATCCGGCAGTGACCGGTTTCCACCGACTTCCCGCCGTTTGACTGCCCCGCCAGCAGCAAAGACCCGCCAGGAGCATGCGGTTGTAATGAGTTCCGATGCCTCACCCTATGTCTTAGGCCATAGCCGGGAAGAACTTGCCCGGTTGCAGAGACAGGCGGAGTTCTTCGCCGAACCCACCACCGACATCCTGACCCGCGCCGGGATAGGCGCAGGCATGCGGGTTCTGGACGTCGGCTGCGGCGTCGGCGACGTTTCGCTGATTGCCGCCGCCCTGGTCGGTCCGACCGGCGCGGTCGTCGGCGTCGACCAGTCGGAGGATGCCCTCGCCGTGGCCCGGGCCCGGACGACGGCCGCGGACAGACCATGGGTCGCCTTCGAGCGGGGCGATGTTAACGAATTCGACGGCGCCGGCGCCTACGACGCGGTCATCGGGCGATTCATCCTGCTCCACCTCACCGACCCGGCCGAAACGCTGCACCGGCTGACGCGCCAGCTGCGTCCCGGGAGCGTCGTGTCGTTCATCGAAATGGATATCGGCACGGCAACGGCCGTGCCCGGGTTCCAGCTCTTCGACGACTGCATGGGTTGGATCACCGAACTCTACCGTCGATCCGGCTTCGAGCCCAATATGGGTTCCAAGCTCTACAGCGTCTTCCGGGCAGCCGGGCTGACGCCGGATCTGACCGGCAGTTGCCGCATCGAGGCGGGGCCGGCGGCCGCGGCCCATGACTACATCACCGACTCGATCCGCTCGATCATGCCGCACCTCGCGCGGCACGGCATCGCCAGCCCTGAGCGGATCATGATCGAAACGCTGCGCGAGCGGCTCCGACAGGACGCGACGTCAGGCGATCATTGCTTCATCTTTCCGCGCTTCATCGGCGCCTGGGCCCGCTGCGCCGCCTGACGACATCCGAATGAACGACCCGATGTCAGCGGCCAATACCGGTTGCAGCCCAACGGCTTGAACGCCGGGCAAGCGAATGCCATCTGTTCTGGCGGGTCAGACGCCGCGGGGGACGGTACTTGCAGGCAGCAATCGGTTGGTTCGGGAGCCTGATACGGTCGATCGGGCGTATCAGCGCCCAGTTCCTGCGGTGGTTCGCGGCGCCATTCACGGCGATCTGGCGCTTCTATTGGAGCCGGTCGAACCTGACGAAGATCATCGTTGCCGCCCTGCTGGCGCCATGGTTTTTCGGCTATGCCGCCTTCGCCTGGAACGCCGCATGGATCCGCGGGTTCGACCTCGCCTATCCGGCATCAATGGGGATCGAGGATCGCCTGGCGCCTCCCGGCGCTCCCATCGGCGACCTGGGCGAGGCCTGCGGGACATCCTATACCGTGGCCGTGGCGGCGGATCTGATCGATTTCAACGTCAACCGCAACGCGTGGATGTCGAGCAACCCGTTCTACAAGATGGGGTTCCTGTTCCTGATCGATTGGGATCGCACCAAGTTCTTCGACAACAAGGCAGCCTTCCAGCGCGGCGTCCATCAAGCGGTCCATCGGACGCTTACCGAGCTAGCGGATACGCTCGGCCGGATCCGCGGCACCTCACCTATCGATCCGGACCTGGAAGACGCACGCGGCAACATCCAGTTCGATCAATACACTTGGATCTTCAACCCGTTCTCGATCCGGCCGTTCGGGCCGACGACCCGGTCGCAAGTCTATTACCGGTCGGCGGAAAGCTCGCTTCGTCAATACCAGGCGCGCCTCGGCGAATGCGACGCCGACTTCGACGCGCGCGCCGACAACCTGCTCCAGTTCCTCGACCGCATCGCAGCCGACATCGGGTCGACTTCGGCCGCTCTTATGCAGCGGGCCGACACCCATAACAGCGGTTGGTTCGATACCCGCGCCGACGATTTGTTCATGTTCGCCAAGGGACAGATGTATGCCTATTACGGCATCCTTACCGCGGCCCGGGCGGACTTCGCCGAGGTGATCGAGGCGCGCGAAGTGGCGACGATCTGGGACAACATGATCGACCATATCGAGAGCGCCATCGGCCTGGCGCCGATGATCATCGCCAACGGCGCCGAAGACGGCTGGTTCATGCCCAGCCACCTGACGGCCATCGGATTCTACTTGCTGCGGGCGCGGTCGAACCTGGTCGAAATCCGATCGGTGCTGGACCGATGAACCGCGGCCGGCGCTTGGCGTCTGCCCGGCAAGGCACTAGAACAAACCCATCGCCACGCCGCGGCCTATACCCCGAGTTGCCATGAAAACCGAATTGCAGCCAATCCGGCTGGAGGACTATCACGCACCGGATTTCTCGATCGACAGGGTCGAACTCGATTTCCGACTTGATCCGACCGCGTCACGGGTGACCGCCGCCCTCACCTTGCACCGCAGGACACCCTCCGCATCTCCGCTGACGCTGGACGGCGACGGATTGAGGCTCGTCAGTCTGGCGCTCGACGGCCA
>CAYOBK010000096.1:0-4616 GCA_964402275.1 uncultured Bauldia sp. | reverse complement strand
TGCGGGGCGGCGCGCAGAGGCTCTACGACCGTTCCCATGACGGATGGCCGGCTCTGCGTCCGATCGTGCAGGCTTTCCTGTCGGCGGCCGGAAACTGATCCGAGGGCGGCAAGGGGAGATCGCGCCGAGCGGGCTGCATCGGCGCGATCACGCCCGTCCGACAATTGAGCGGAACCCAACCGGGATCAGGCGTTCCGGAGCCGCTTCGCCAGCCGCGCCGCCGGCCGGCTGCGAAGCAGTGTTGCGACGACGCCGCCAAGGAGGCGATTTGCCGTTCGATTCAGCAAGATGAATCGCGCTCGCGGATAAAGCACCGGGGTTGCGCCGAACTCGAGCTTGAAGAAGCTTGCCGTCTTCCTGAATTCGTCCGGAACGGGCTGTCCCGCCAGCAGAAGCTGTGCCGTCTCGCGATCGAAGCCGCCAAAGTCATAGACCGCCGCACCAAGGCGTCGCGCATGCTGGATACCGGCCCATTGCAGCGCAACATTGACATGGTGCTTCCCGCTCGCCTCGCGGTCCCATCCGGTCATCCGCGTTGTCATGACCTTGCCGAAATGCGTAAACCACTCGCCGGCGGCCGGCCGTCCATCGCACTTGGCAATCAGAAGCTTGACGGCGCCTCGTGGTGCCAGCGCCCGCCACTGCCCCTCGAGATAGTCGAGCGAAAGCGGTTCGAAACCGTTCCGCGCCGCCGACATTGAGTGCAGCCTGTGGAACAGCCTCAGATCGTCACTCTCGATGACTTCGATAGGCTCTTTTCGGGCCTTGCGCATATCATTACGGCGAAGCCCGCTCATCGCCGCAATGATCTCGGCATCCGGTTTGGCGAGGTCGATAACGACGGTCGCATCGGGCGCCACCGACGGGGCACCCGTCCGAAAGCCCCGCTGCGCCAGCAATTCTTCGTGCCCCTCCAACCCGGGCTGGACGATCAGGCCAACGACACGCTGCCTGCGCGCCACGTCCATGGCCGCACTCAACACGGATGCCAGAAGCGGCAGGTCACCGGCGCCAACCACCGGTCCGCGGGCAATGTAACCGAGTCGGAGACCCGATTTAATCCGCCGTGTGACCACCAGCGCGCCCGCCACGATCGCGCCATCGTGCCGCGCCTCGACGAGGAATGTCAGATGCCCCGGAGAGTGCTTCGACAACGCCCACATCGTCGTTTGGACGATGTCGCCGCCGGAGCGCTCGACGAACTCGTCCCACTCCGGCATGACGCCGTCGACCGCCAGCGATCGCAGCTCGGGCACCGGGGCCCGAACGCGAAGACCGCGCCCTCCGGCCCGCTCGTCGAGATCAAGGGCTTTCATCTGCGCGGCGACCGTTTCTTTGGCGACAACGCGCCAACAATGCCGGAAAGCGGCGGCGGCTTGGGCGTTAACCTCAAATCATGGTCAACGAGCTTAGGCCGGCCGGAAAAGATGACCGGCGGCCCGCGCGGTCCGTTTCAGACGCCGCACCGCCGCCGCTCCCGCTCGGCTGCGAAGCAGCCACGGAACCATCGGCCCGACCACACCATTCGCGAAGCGATTGAGGATGACGAATTGACTGCGCGGATAAACGACGGGCGTGGCACCGAAGGCGAGCTTGAAGAAGGCCGGCGTGCCCCTGAACGATTCAGGCGGTTCTTGCCCTGACAGCAGCAATCTGGCGTTCGCGCGATCGAATCCGCCGAAATCATAGAAGGCGGCTCCCCGTTCGCGGGCCCTCCGGATGGCGGCCCAATGCAAGGCGACATTGGCGTGCAGGCGCCTATTTGCCTCCGCATCCCAGCCGGTCAGTCGCGCGGTGACGACGCCGCCAAATTGCGTCTGCCATTTCGCCGCAATCGGCCGGCCGTTCCATTTGGCCAGGAGAATGGACGCGGCTCCGGCCGGCGCCAGTGCCCGCCATTGCGCCTCGAGCTCACCCAGCGATGGCGCCACAAACCCGCGGCGGGAGGCGACGGCTTTATGCAGCCGATGGAACGTCTCGACGTCGTCGGTTTCGGCGATCTCGATCGGCTCCCTTTCCGCCTTCCGGATGTCGCGCTTCCGACTCGAGCCCATCGCGGCCAGCAACTCGTCGTCCGATCGGCGAAGGTCGAGGCGCGCGGTCGCGTCGGGGGCAACCGACGGCGCGCCGGCGTGAAAACCGCGCACGCCGAGGATCTTCCGGGTGGCCAGGTGCGTCGATTGGACCATGAGGACGGCCAGGCCCAACCCGCGCGCCGCCTCCAGAACCGCGTCGACCGCATGCGGCAACGACGACGGCGCATTCGGGGCGACCACCGGTCCGCGTGCAACATACCCACTGCGAAGGCCCGGCCCGAACCGACGCAAAACCAAGAGCGCGCCGGCGACAATCTCGCCGCCGTCCCGCAACTCGACGATGATCGATTGTTGCCCCCGCTCGCGCAAATACAGCGCCCACATCGACGTCTGCAGGATGTCGCCGCCGCTCGTGCGCACGAACTCGTCCCAGTCGGGCTGAGAACCTTCGACATCGCGCAGGCGCACCGCCAATGTCGGCCTCTCGATCGGTACGCGTGCCGCCGGCGCGGCAATCTCTATGACGTTCATTAACCCTGCTTGCGGTGGGTCGTCGACGGCCGGAATTTTGGCGTGCCAGGTGGCCGCCGGGCAAGATTTCCGGGCACCGACCTTCGTTAATGGTGAACGGTCGCGGCCCCCAAAACCGGCAACGTGTCCCGGTCCACCGGCATCATCCTCTCAGGTTTCGGCCCTTCTCCGTTTGGTCCGATTTCGCTTGGCCAGGACGTTGAGCAATTCGACGAGCGCCGAAAATGCCATTGCCGAGTAGAGATACGCGCGCGGGATATGAAAGCCGAGGGCATCCGCGACCAACGCCGCGCCGATCATGAACAGGAAGGCGAGCGCCAGCATCTTGGTCGTCGGGTGATCGTGGATGAAGCGGGAAATCGGCCCGGAAGCGAAGTACATCACGGCGATGGCGATCACCACCGCGGCGATCATCACGCCGACCTCCTCGACCATTCCGATGGCTGTGATGATCGAGTCGACGGAGAACACGAGATCGATCACGACGATCTGGGCGATGACCGATCCGAACGTCGCCATGACGCTGCTCTTCTGTTCGTCCCCTTCGCCTTCCACGCCCTTGTGGATCTCAAGCGTCGCCTTGACGAGAAGGAAGGCGCCGCCTGCGAAAAGAATAAGATCGCGCCACGAGAAACTGTGACCGAACAGCGAGAAGAGAGGTTCGGTCAGCGTCCGGATCAGCCACGCCAGCACGACCAGAAAGGCGACGCGGAAAACCAGGGCGAGGGCCAGGCCGATCTGCCGGGCCCGGTTCGATTGCTCCGGAGGGAGCCGGCCGACGATCACCGAAATGAAGACGATATTATCGATACCGAGAACGATTTCCATGAGCGTCAGCGTGGCAAGGCTCGCCCATATGGCGGGGTCGGAGACCCACTCGAAGCTCATGAATTGCCTCCCGAATCGGACGGAAACCGTGCGCTAATGTTGGCTTTGGGGCCCTGCCGCACAAGGCCGCGGCTGGGGAAATTGGCCGCTCTTGACGCCCGCGCTACACTCATCGGCGAGAAACTGGCTCGCTGGGACCCTGTTTGATGACTGAGTTCACACCGCTATCCGCCACGATCGGCGGCATCCTGATCGGCCTGTCGGCCGGGTTGTTGTGGCTGACCAATGGCCGCACCGCCGGCGTTTCCGGCGTGTTTGGCGGGGTCGTGCCGATCCGCGCCAACGACTTCAGCTGGCGCGTCGTCTTCCTCCTGGCGCTCCCCGTCGGCGCGATCCTCGGCAGCTGGATCGGACCGCAGCTCCTGTCCGAGATAAGCGACGTGCCGCCGCAACTCTCGTTGAGCGCGGCGATAACCGTCGTCGCCGGGCTTCTGGTCGGAGCCGGCACGCGACTCGGCGGCGGCTGCACGTCCGGCCACGGCATCTGCGGTTTGGCGCGATTCTCCGCCCGATCCCTTGTCGCGGTCCTCGTCTTCATGGTGGTTGCGATGATCACCGTCTTCGTCGTGAGGCACGTCCTATGAACGGCCGCGGAATCTGGACGCTCGTCGCCGCCGGCGGGTCCGGGCTGATCTTCGGGCTGGGTCTTGCCATTTCACGGATGACGGACCCCGAGAAGGTGAAGAGCTTCCTCGACGTCGCGGCGATCGGCGACGGCACGTGGGATCCCAGCCTCGCCTTCGTGATGGGCGGCGGCCTCCTGGTGGCGATGGTGTTCTACCGGCTGACCCGGCCGATGCAGCGCCCCTTGATCAGCCTTTCGTTCTCGTGGCCGAAAAAGGGACAGATCGACCGGCCGCTCCTCATAGGGTCCGCGATGTTCGGCATCGGCTGGGGACTGTCGGGCCTCTGCCCCGGACCTGCGATCGCCTCGCTCGGGCTGGTGCCGAGCGAATTCATTCTCTTTGCGGTTGCGATGCTTGTCGGCTCGTGGACGGCGAGCATCGTCATCAACACGCGCTCCAGCCCCGGCAGCGCCGTCGGACGCGACGTCGCGGCGGAATGACGGCGATCCGGCGCTCCGATCTCGCGGTGATCGGCGGCGGGCTTGCCGGCCTCCTCGCCTCCTTGCGGCTGGCGTCCACCGGCCGGAAGGTCATT
>CAYOBK010000095.1:0-17039 GCA_964402275.1 uncultured Bauldia sp. | reverse complement strand
CGCTCGTTCCGCTTCGTCAAAGGTCCGATCTTCACCCAGCTCCTGATGGCCGACGAGATCAACCGCGCGTCACCGAAGACGCAGTCGGCGCTGTTGCAGGCCATGCAGGAGCACCACGTCACGGTCGCCGGCCAGCGCCACGACCTGCCCGCGCCCTTCCACGTGCTGGCCACCCAGAACCCGCTCGAGCAGGAGGGCACCTACCCGCTGCCCGAAGCCCAGCTCGACCGATTCCTGCTGCAGATCGACGTGCTCTATCCCGACCGCGAGGCCGAGCGGCGGATGCTGTTCGAGACCACCGGCGCCTCGGAGGTCCATGCCGAGCAGGTGCTCGATGCTGTGCAGCTGCGCGGCCTCCAGCTTCTCGTCCGGCGCCTGCCGATCGGCGAGTCGGTCGTCGAAGCAATTCTCAATCTCGTGCGGTCGGCGAGACCCGAGGAAGTCACCGACCTCCGGCTCGCCGGCGCGATCGTATGGGGGCCCGGCCCGCGCGCCAGCCAGGCGCTGATGCTTGCCTGCCGCGCCCGCGCGCTGATCGACGGGCGCTACGCGCCGTCGGTCGACGACATCCGCGCGCTTGCCGTGCCGGTTCTTCAGCACCGCATGGCGCTCAGCTTCACGGCACGGGCCGAGGAACTGACGGTCCGCGAAGTCATCGACGATCTGTCGGAGAAGCTGGGCTAGCCGCGATGGCCGAGCCATACGCCGGCGAACCGGCGCCCGATCTCCAGGACACGCTTCCCGAGGCCAAGGATCTCGCGGCGGCCATGCCGGCGCTGCTGGTCGAGGCGCGGCGGATTTCGGCGACCATTCTCGCCGGCTGGCACGGCCGCCGCCGCGCCGGTCCGGGCGAAACGTTCTGGCAATTCCGGCCGTTCGTTTCCGGCGAGCCGGCGGCCACGATCGACTGGCGGCGCTCCGCCCGTGACGAGCATCTCTACGTCCGCGAAAAGGAATGGGAGGCCGCGCACACGCTGTGGCTCGCGCCTGATCTGTCGCCGTCGATGGCGTTCCGCTCGCGCCTGGCAGCCGTCGACAAACGGACGCGCGCCGTGGTGCTGACCCTGGCGCTCGCCGATCTCCTTGCCCGCGCCGGCGAACGGGTCGGCCTCCTCGGCCAGGGCCGGCCCTATCTGTCGCGGATCGCCGCCGAGAAGATCGCCCGGGCAATGATCGCCGCGCCGCGAGCGGCTTGGCCCGGCGCGAAGCAGTTGCGGCGCTTCTCCGACGTCGTCGTCTTCTCCGATTTCCTCGATCCGATCGACGAGCTCACCGCCCACTTCGACAGCATCTCGGCGACCGGCGCACGGGCCCATCTCGTCCAGGTTCTCGATCCGATCGAGGAAACGTTCCCCTATACCGGCCGCACCGAGTTCCGCGACCCCGAATCGGGCTTCCGCAAGACCATCGGCCGCGCCGAGACCGTCCGCGAAGACTACCGCGACCTGCTGGCGGCGCGGCGTATCCAGCTCCGCGAAATCTGTGCGAGGCTCGATTGGACGTTCCTCGTCCACCGCACCGATCGCCCCGCGGTCGAGCCCCTGCTCATGCTTCATGTCCGCCTCGGCGACCGCAATCTCGATTGGCGCCGGCCGGGGCGCGCTGCATGAGCTTCGCCGCGCCGGCCGTTCTGTTCGCGCTGATCGCACTGCCGGCGATCTGGTGGCTTCTGCGTCTGATGCCGCCGCGGCCGAAATCCGAAGCGTTCCCGCCGGCGCGCATTCTCGCCGAGATCACGCCGAGAGAGGAGACGCCGGCGCAAACGCCGTGGTGGCTGACGGCGCTGCGTCTTGCTCTGGCGACGCTGCTGATTTTTGCCCTGGCCGGCCCGGCGCTGCGTTCGGGCGACGATGCGGCGCCCGGCGCCGGCCCGCTGCTTCTCATCGTGGACAATGGCTGGGCGTCGGCCGGTAACTGGACCGCCATCCGCGACGGGGCGCTCGCGATCGCCGGGTTCGCCGAACAGGCCGAGCGGCCGGTCGCCCTGTTCGCGACCGCGGAGCCGTCCGCCGGGATCGTCGCTCCGACCGATCCGGGCGAAATCGCCGACCGGATTTTGTCGCTCGAGCCCCAGCCCTTTGCGCCCCACTACGCCGCCGCCCTGCCGCAGCTTCGGACGATCGCCGAGACGGCCGGCTTCGGCGGCGCCGCGTGGATCTCGGACGGCCTTCTCCATGACGGCGCCGACGCGCTCGCCGATTTCCTCGCCGGGGCGGTCGCGGGACCCGTGACGGTCTATCGCGATTTCGATCGTGTCGTGCTCGGGCTGGAGCCGCCCGCCAACGGCGTCGAGGGCCTCACCGTCCCGGTACTTCGCCAGGACGGCGGCGTCGCGACGGAGGGCGTCGTCATCGCCCGCGACCTCCGTGGCCGGGCGATCGGCGAGGCCGGCTTCGCCTTCGACGCCGGTGAGACGCGGACCGAGGCGACGTTCGACGTCCCGCCGGAGCTGCGCAACGAAACCGTCCGGCTGGAGATCACCGGCGAGGCAACCGCGGGCGCCGTGCAATTGCTCGATGATCGCTACCGCCGCCGGGCGGTCGGCCTGTTGTCGAGCGAACCGTCGGAACAGCCGCTGCTGTCGGCCGAGTATTATCTGTCGCGCGCGCTGTTGCCTTTCGCCGATCTCACCCTGTCCTCCGGCGAAGTCGGACAGTCGCTGATCGATATGATCCAGTCCGGCATATCGGTGATCGTCCTTGCCGATTTCGGCACCGTGCCGATCGACGCCGAGACCGCTCTCACCGAATGGGTCGAGGCGGGCGGAACGCTGGCCCAGTTCGCCGGGCCGCGTCTCGCGGCGTCGGAGCCGGCGCTCATCCCGGTTCCGCTGCGCCTGGGCGGGCGCGTCCTCGGCGGCGCGCTGTCATGGGAGGAGCCGCAACCGCTTGGACCGTTCCCGCGATCGAGCCCGTTCTTCGGCCTCGACATCCCCGACGACGTCTTCATCCGGCGTCAGGTGCTGGCCGAGCCCTCAGCCGCGTTGACCGACAGGGTCTGGGCCAACCTCGCCGACGGTACGCCGCTGGTCACCGGCGGCGCCCTCGGCGACGGACTCCTCGTCCTGTTCCATGTCACCGCCGACACCGAATGGTCCAACCTGCCGCTTTCGGGCGTGTTCGTCGAAATGCTCCGCCGCATTGCCTCGCTCGCCGCCGCGCCCGAGGGCGAAGCCGCTGGTGACGCGGTCGTCGCCACAGCCCTGCCGCCGTACCGGGTGCTCGACGGCTTTGGCCGCTTTGCCGATCCCGGACCGGCCGCAGAACCGCTTGCCGGCACGCTGAACGACGTCGTGGTGGGCGCCGCCCATCCGCCCGGCTTCTACGGCGCCGAGGACCTGTTCCGCGCAGTCAGCCTGCTCGGCTCGAACGCGGAGCTGACGCCGTTCGACGTCGCGGCGATCGAGGGAGCGGACGAGGCGGCGCTGCCGGGCGCGACGGCGATCGAGCTGCGGCCGTGGCTGCTCGCGGCGGTGCTCGCCCTCCTCCTTGCGGACACGCTGGCCGTTCTGTGGCTGTCCGGCGCGCTCGCCGGACGGCGCCCGCAAATCGCCGCGCTGGCCCTTGCCGCGCTCCTCACGCCGGCGCTTCCGCCAGACGGCAACGCGCAGAACGAACTCACGCCGGCCGACCTCTTCGCGCTTCAGGCGGCCAACGACACCGCTCTTGCTTATGTCGTCACCGGCGATCCGGCGAACGACGAGATCAGCCGCGCCGGACTTACCGGCCTTTCCTGGGTGCTGCGCCAGCGCACGTCGTTCGAGCCGCCCGACCCGATCGGAGTCGACATCGCGACCGACGAACTCGCCTTCTTCCCGATCCTGTATTGGCGCGTCGCCCCGCAAGCGCCGATGCCGGCGCCCGATGCCATCGCTCGCCTCGAAACCTATCTCCGGAACGGCGGCATCGTCCTCTTCGACACGGCCGACGAATTGCAGCGCACCACCGCCGACTTCGCGCAGGCGACGACCGCGGCGGGGACATACCTCCGCGAAATGTTGGCCACGGTCGATATCCCGCCGCTCGAGCCGGTGCCGGTTGATCATGTCCTGACCAAGACCTATTACCTCATCCAGGATTTCCCCGGCCGCTACACCGGCGGCCCGTTCTGGGTCGAGGTCCTGCCCGACGGCCCTGAACCCGCCGAGAACCGGCCGGCGCGTCCGACCGACGGCATCAGCCCGATCATGGTCACCAGCAACGACCTCGCCGGCGCTTGGGCAATCGACGAAAACGGCGCGTTCCTGTTTCCGATGGCCAACAACGATCCGCGCCTTCGCGAAATGTCGTTCCGCGCCGGCGTCAACATCGTGATGTACGCGCTGACCGGCAACTACAAGACCGATCAGGTGCACGTCCCGGATCTTCTCGAGCGGCTGGGCCAGTGAGTACCGCGCAATGAGTCTGTCGGTCGATTTCTCACCGCTGATCCCGATCTGGCTGATCGTCGCTTTGGCCGTCGCCGGACTGGCACTCGCGGCGATGGCCGTCACCAATCGCATCGCCGCCGCCTGGCTGCGCGCCATTGCGGTCGGCGCCATGACCATTGCCCTCCTCAATCCGGTCATCATCGCCGAGGATCGCGAGCCGCTCCCGACCACCGTGGCGCTCGTCGTCGACCAGAGCGCCAGCCAGAATCTCGAAAACCGTGCGGCCGTGACCGAAGCGGCTGCCGCGGCGCTGACCGAAAGGCTGCAGGCGCTCGGCGGCATCGACGTCAGGACGATCACCGTGCGCCAGATCGGCGGCGCCGACGGCACCGAGCTCTTCGCGGCGGTCAATGCCGGCCTTGCCGACGTCCCGCCGGACCGGCTCGGAGCCGTGGTCATGATCACCGACGGTCAGGTGCACGACGTTCCGGCCGCCGCGGGCGAACTCGGCGGCGCGCCTATCCACGCGCTGGTCACCGGACGCGAGGACGAGATCGACCGCCGGATCGAGATCGAGGCCGCGCCGCGTTTCGGCATCGTCGGCGAGCCGCAGGAAATCGCCTACCGGGTCATCGATATCGGCGGCGGCGCCGGGGAGACGGTCACCGTTGGCGTCTACCGCGACGGCGAATTGGTCGACCAGGACGTCGCCACGATCGGCGCGACCAATTCATACGGCTTCACCGTTCCGCATGGCGGCGGCATGGTCTTCGAGTTCGTCGTCGAGGAACTCGCCGGCGAGATCACCGACGTCAACAACCGCGCCGTCGTCGAGATCGACGGCATCCGCGAGAATCTCCGCGTGCTCCTGGTATCGGGCGAACCGCATGCCGGCGAGCGCACCTGGCGCGATCTCCTGAAATCCGACGCCTCGGTCGATCTCATCCATTTCACGATCCTCCGGCCGCCGGAGAAATTCGACATGGCGCTGCAGGAGGAACTGGCGCTGATCGCGTTCCCGACGCGTGAGCTGTTCTCGGCCACGCTGAACGATTTCGACCTCGTGATCTTCGACCGCTACCAGGAGCAAGGCGCGCTGCCGCTGATCTATTTCGACAACATCGCGCGCTACGTCGAGGACGGCGGGGCGCTGCTGATCGCGGCCGGCCCCGACGACGCAGGCCCACTCTCGATCTACAACACCGGGATCGCCGGCGTGCTGCCGGTGCAGCCGACCGGTCAGATGATCGAAACGCCCTACTACGCGACCGTCACCGATCTCGGCGGGCGCCACCCCGTGACCCGCGATCTTCCCGGCGGCAGCACCGATCCGCCGCAATGGAGCCGGTGGTTCCGCGTCGCCGCCGCGGTCGATCCGGTCGGCGATGTCGTCATGGAAGGTCCCGACGGCCTGCCGCTCCTCGTGCTCGGCCATGAAGGCGACGGCCGCGTCGCGATGCTCCTCTCCGACCACGCCTGGCTGTGGGCGCGCGGCTACGAAGGCGGCGGGCCGCATGTCGACCTGCTGCGCCGGATCGCGCATTGGCTGATGAAGGAACCGGAACTCGAGGAGGAAGCGCTGCGGGCAGACGCCGAAGCCGGCATCCTCACCATCGAGCGCCAGACCATGTCCGAAGCCGTGGGGCCCTTGACGCTGACATCGCCCCTCGGCGTCGAGCAGGAACTGACGCTGACCGAAATCGGCGACGGGTTGTGGCGCGCCGACATAGCCGCCGACGAGGTCGGTATCTGGCGCGTCACGGACGGCGACCGGATCGCTGTTGCCCATGTCGGGCCGCCGAACCCGCGGGAGTTCGTCGATCCGCGTTCGACCGAAACGGTGCTGCGTCCGGCCGTCGAGGATACCAACGGGCACATCGGCCGGCTCCGCGACGGCACGGACATTCCGCGGGTCGTCGAGATCGGCGCCGGCAGCAATTATGGCGGCGGCGACTGGATGGGCATCCGCATGACCGAAGCCTCGACGCTTCTCGGCATCGACCGCATCCCGCTCTTCGCCGGCTTCCTCGGCCTCGCGCTGTTGGCCGGGCTGCTGGCGGCGACCTGGTTCCGCGAAGGCCACTAGCCTTCGGCGTTGCCGCGTGCCGTCCCGGAGAGCCCCTCCGCCGCTCCGTCCTGGAGCTCCGCGACGAGCAGCCGCGCCGGATCGACCGGACCCGGCAGCGTGACAGCGCCCGCGGGTTCCACGCGGCGAAATCCCAGCGGTCCGTAATAGGAAAGGTCGCCGACGAGGATGACGAGCCTGTGCCCGCCATCGCGCGCGGCTTTGACTGCGAGCTTCACCAGCCCGCGTCCGCAACCCTTGCCCTTCCAGGCGGGATCGACGACCAGCGGCCCGAGCAGGAGCGCAGACCGATCGCCAACGGTGATCGGCGTCAGACGGACCGAGCCGATCGCCACGCCGTCATGTTCGGCAACGAAGGACAGACCGGCAAGATGCCGCGTTCGCTCGCGGAGCCGATACGCCGCTCGGGCAAAACGCCCCGGACCAAATGCCCTTGCGGCGAGGTCTTCGATCACGGCGGCATCTTCCGGCCGTTCGGGGCGAAACGAAAATGCTGCGGTGTTCATCGGCGCCGGATCGATTGATGCGGCACGGCGTCACCACCGATCGCTTGCGGCGTTGGCGGTCGATCGGCGGCGGACCCGCACAGCCCGAGGGCCCCGCTTCGATCTCCGTTCCCGACGGCTCCCCATGATCGTCGTGCAATAATTCCCGCGGAAAGGCGCCGCCGTCAGCATGCCGTTAAGGTACGGTCCGGCACCGACCGGCACCTTTCGGGCAGGTCGCGTAGCCGGTGCATCTGTACCATATAAGGATTCGCGGCTACCGTGGATTCGCCGCTGATCCTCCCACGCACAGATTGACGGCCATCGAGTGACCCGGACGAACGACATCGACAACGCGGCCATGACCGCTGCGCGGGCCGAAGCCCCGGGGCGCATCAGGGCGTTCACGCTCGCGCATCTGTCGGATCCGCATTTCGGCCCGGTTCCGCGCCCGCAGCTCAACCACCTCATGTCGAAGCGGCTGATCGGCTACATCAATTGGCAGAGCAACCGCTCGCGCTCGCATCTTCCCGAGATCGTTGCCGAACTCATCGGGCATATCCACGATGCCCGGCCGGACCATATCGTCGTCACCGGCGATCTGGTGAACATCGCGCTGCCCGAGGAGATCGAGACCGCGCGGCTCTGGCTCGAGCGCCTCGGCGAGCCGCACGACGTCACCGTCATCCCCGGCAATCACGACGCCTATGTTCCGGGCGCTCTCGCCCAGACCCGGCGGCACTGGCGGGATTTCATGGTCGGCGACGAACATGCCGGCTCGGTGGTTTTTCCCTTCGTCCGGCGTCGCGGTCCGGTCGCGATCATCGGCGTCAACAGCGCCCGCGCCACCGCCCCGTTCATGGCCACCGGCCACCTCGGATCGCGCCAATTGGAGATGCTGCGCCTGTCGCTTCGCCAGGAGCACCGCCACGGGAAGTTCCGCGTCGTGCTGCTGCATCATCCGCCCGCGCCGGAGGTCAAGCACCGTACACAGCGGCTGGTCGAGGCGGACGAATTTCTCGACGTGATGGCCGTCGAGGGCGCCGAGCTCGTGCTGCACGGCCATCTCCACGCCGGCAGCCTCGTCTTTGTCGAAGGCAAGCACGGCAAGGTGCCGGTGGTCGGCGTTCCGTCCGCGTCCAATCCGCCGGGGAATCTTCACGCCGCGGCGGCGTTCAACCTCTACCGCATCGCCGGCAAGCCCGGCGACTTCAGCTGCCACATGACGTCGGTGGGGTTCACCAAGCGCGACGCACCGGTGCGTCTGATAGCCGACCGCCAGCTGCTCGGCTAAAGCGGCACCTGCACCCAGGCGACCGTGAGGAGCGCGAGCGCGCCGATCAGCACGCCGGCGAGGAAGCCCGCGACCACCCAGCCGGCCGCGCGGCCATCGAGAAACCGGCCCCGCCCCGCCCGCCTCTCCGCCGGCTCGGCATCGAATGACAGCGGCTCGCCGCGGCGCCTCGAAATCCGGTCGCGGCGAATGCGCTTGCTCACCCAATCGCCTTCGAGCTCCCGTTCGCGCTCGATGATCCGCTCGGCGACGTAGTTGGTGACGAGATCGGCGACGTCGTCGACGGACGCGCTTTCGAGCAGCACCGTCCGTCCGAGGCGCGTGTCCTTGAGGAAGCGGTATGTTCGCCGGTCGCGCCCGACCATGACGAACGCCGTCATGTCGATCCACAGCCGCGGCTGCGAGCCGGTCGACATCTGGAACAGGAACTGATCGTTGTCCGCCGGCACGTCGGCGAACACGTCTCGCAGTTCGTCGGCCAGCATTTCCAACCGCGTGCGCTCTGCTTCCTGCAGATCCACGAACCCGTCGGAACGATCGGCCTCGGCGATCCGGACCTTGCGGATCGCTTCGTTCAGACTGCGGATATTGCTGGGCGTCGAGCCGCTTCGGCCCTCGGCCATATGTCAGGCACCCTTTGGTAAACGCGAACTTTATGCAAATTAACAGAATCTGATTTGGCCTGCATATGGTCGTGGCGAGCCACCCGTAGCGGTGGTTAACGGCCTTGTGCCCGGTTGCACCTTTCCCGCCGGCTGAAGCCGGCCGAAACGGTGGAGTAACGCTGATCGGGGGCGCGACATGACGGTGCCCCATTTGCAGCCCAGGGTTTCGAATCGATAGGTCTGACTGGGGACAACGCGATGAGCGAACTGGCAATTCCGCGTAACGCGACGTCGGTTCCGGCCGACGTCTGGGCGTGGTGGCAAGGGCGTCGCCTCGGCTACAACATGGCCCTCACCGCCGCCGGCATCGCCGCCTATCTGCTGACGGTCGGCCTTCATTACGCCTTCGGCGATCCGGTCTGGGCGGACTGGCGGGACGCGCTCGGCGCCACGCTCTTTCTCGGCACCGCCTATCTCGTTGTGATCGGCCTTGCCAATGTCTGCTATCTCATCGGCCCGTTCGGTGAGGCCTGGCTGAAGCCGGCCGATGTCGAACGGTTCCGGCAAACGGCTTACCGCATGGGCCTCTCGGGGTCAGTCGCCCTGCCGTTCCTCTGGACGCTGTTCCAGCTGTCCTTCCTGATCGGATCCTAGCTGGCGCGGCGGCCGGGCGGCGTCAGGCCGCCCGCGTGAACCAGGCCGTTCGCTCGGCGCGATCGGCCGCTTCGCGGATCCGCTTTGCCAGCCGGTAGGCATCGGCCAGCGTCTCCACCGCGTTGCGGGGGTCGGGCCGGGCGCCGATCTCCTCGCGGATGAGGACGAGATCGCCTTCCTGGCGCGCGATCAGCAGGGAGACGTCCTGGGCGACATAAATGCGCCGGCCGCCGCCATTGGCGGCGATCTCCTCGATCGCGGTCGCGAGTGCCCTGGCGTAATCCGGATACATCGCCCGGCACGCCGAATGGCCGGGCATCGCCAGCCAGGCCTGGCCCGCGGCGACGTGAATCTCGAAGTCGAGATAGGACTGAAGCTGCTGGCCGGGCGCGGCGTGAATCATCGCGCCGCCCGACGGGGCGGCGTCCGGGCCGACATTCGGCCGTTCGGTCATATCGTGCGTCATGGCGGAAACGCTATCGGGTTCGGGAGCGGACGTTTGCCGAGCGATTCGGCACGCTCACAATGTAGGCGCGGCACCCTCAACGAGATAACCAACGCCAGCAAAGCAGCCCTGCATTAGAGCGCCAAAGGTTAACCGATTGCACTGCATCGCCGGCAAATCCCGGCAGGTCGGGGCATTTGCACCTTCGACATCGCTCGCTTGCTCCGGCGGCCGCGACAACTTGCCCGAGGGGCAAGCGGCCGAGTTGGCGTGCCCCGGCGGACGCGATGCGGTCAGCGACCGCCGCAGCCGCACATCTGACACGACATTGTCACTCTATCGTCACAGAACCTGACGGTAATGGCCGCGCGCGGGGACGCCTGGGGGCCGGCGCCCGGCGGCATTTCGATGTCGTGCCGACCGAGGGGGAAGAGATTGGCCGGCGAAACGTCACGCACCTTCAACGTACTGTTCCTCTGCACCGGCAATTCGGCCCGTTCGATCATGGCCGAGGCGATCCTGAACCGCGAGGGCCGCGGCCATTTCAAGGCGTATTCGGCGGGATCCTATCCGAAGGGCAAGGTCCACCCCTACGCCATCGAATTGCTGAGGAACCTCAACTTCCCGACCGAAGGCTTCCGGTCGAAGAGTTGGGACGAGTTCGCCGAGCCGGGCGCGCCGGAACTCGATTTCGTCTTCACCGTCTGCGACGACGCCGCCAAGGAGGTCTGCCCGGTCTGGCCGGGCCAGCCGATGACGGCGCATTGGGGCGTGCCCGACCCCGCCAAGATCGAAGGCTCCGAGGCAGTGAAGCGGGAGGGCTTTGCCGAGGCCTTCCGCATGCTGTTCAACCGCATCTCGGTCTTTGTCTCCCTGCCGCTCGCCAGCATCGACCGCCTGTCGCTGCAAAAGCGCCTCGACCAGATCGGCAAGTCGCAGCCGGACGGGTGAGCGGCCGATCCTATCCCTTGTCCCGGCGCCTCGCCGCCGAATCTGCCGGCACGATGCTGCTGGTCACGGCCGTGGTCGGCTCGGGAATCATGGCCGAGCGCCTGACGGCGGATGCCGGGCTGGCGCTTCTTGCCAACACCATCGCCACCGCCGCGGCTCTGGTGGTGCTGATCGCCGGGCTGTCGCCGGTCTCGGGCGCGCATTTCAACCCGGCGGTGACGATTGCCTTTCTGCTCCGGCGGGAGGTGACCCGCGGCGACGCGGCTGCGTATCTTGTGGCGCAGATCGGCGGCGGTATCGCGGGAACAATCCTGGCGCATCTGATGTTCGGCCTCCCGCCGCTGGAGGCCGGAACGGCCATCCGGACGGGCGGCGGACAGTGGCTTGCCGAAGTCGTCGCCGCCTTTGCGCTGGTGGCGACGATCCTCCTCGCGCAGACTTTTCGGCCGAAGGATACCGCCTGGCTCGTCGGCCTCGTCATCGCCGCCGCCTATTGGTTCACCGCATCGACTTCGTTCGCCAATCCGGCCGTCGCGATCGCCCGCGGACTGACGGACTCCTTTTCCGGCATCCGGCTCGCCGACGTGCCGGCGTTCATCATCGCCGAACTGGTCGGCGCCGCGCTTGCGGCGATCGCCGTCGGCTGGCTTCTCGGCCCGCGGGGGTCGGACCGGCCGGCAAGCGAGTCAATCCCTGAGCCGCCGCCAGCGCGCCAGGGCGACCGCCGCCCAGACAAGCTCGACGACGCCGAACGGCCACGCGCCGGCGAGGAACCCGTAAATCGAGGCCAAGACACACGCTCCGGCAAACGCCAGGGTGTACAGGTGATGTTTGCGCTCGAGGGCATAAAACGTCACCATTGCGCTCACGGATAAGAGGCCGAAGGCAGTCAGCGCGTCCATGGGCGGGTCACTCCGCTGGGATGTCGATTCGCTCGCCGCCCGTTCGTCGTCTCACTGACGGCGGCAATGAGGGACGCCGCTAACAAACGGGAGCATCAGAAATGCGCAAGCTGACCGCAGGCCTTTTCCATTCCGTCGACGGCGTCGTCGAGGCGCCCAACCTCTGGCAGTTCGATTCCTTCGACGATGATTTGGGCGCCCTCCTGACCGGCGTGCAAGCCCGCACCGACACCGTCCTCCTCGGCCGCGTCGGCTACACCGAGTGGTCCGGCTATTGGCCGAACGCCGCGGCCGATGGGGACTTTGCCGCCTACATCAACAGCGTGCCGAAATACGTCGCCTCGCACACGCTCAAAGGGCCGCTCGCCTGGGAGAATGCCACGCTGGTCGAAGGCGACTTCGATTCCTTCGTGCGGGACCTGAAAGGCCGACAGGGCGGCGACGTCGCCGCCATGGCCGGCATTTCGATCGTCCGCCATCTGTTGTTTGCCGGCCTTCTCGACGAACTCACGCTCATCACCCACCCGGTTGTCGCCGGCACCGGCCGCCGCCTCTTCGAGCCGGGCGATCCGGTGACCCGGCTCGCCTTGAAAGACTCGCGCCGCACCAGCAAGGGCAACGTCGTGTCCACCTATAGCCGCGCCTGAACACCGCCGGCGGTGGATCGGCCAACCGGTCCGCCGCAGCTGGCTGCTGTGCCAGCAAACCGCACCGCACCCGCCTCGACTTTCGCGACGCGGTCTGGAACAACCGCAGCCCGAAACCCAGATTGAGGTTTGGCGGTCGCAAGTACCTCACCGGGCGGCCGCGGGAAAAGGCGAGCGGCATGGATTTCTGGTCGGAGGCGACCGCGCTTCTTTCGGTGATCGCCATCGACCTGGTTCTGGCCGGCGACAATGCTGTCGTTGTCGGCATGGCGGCGGCGGGCCTCCCCTCCGAGCAGCGGCGACGCGCGGTCCTGATCGGGATCGCCGCCGCGGCGGGTCTTCGCATCGTCTTTGCCATATTCGCGACGCAGCTCCTCGACGTCATCGGCCTGCTGCTCGCCGGCGGCCTGCTGCTGCTTTGGGTTTCCTGGAAGTTATGGCGTGAGATCCAGGCCGAGACCGCCCGCCGGCGGTTTGCGGGCGCCGAACACGACGCTGCCGAAACGCATGCGTTGGCGCAGTCCGCATCGCCGCCGGCGCCGAAGACGCTGCGCCAGGCGATCGTCCAGATCGTCATCGCCGACGTTTCGATGTCGCTCGACAATGTCCTCGCGGTCGCCGGCGCCGCGCGCGATCACGTCACGATCCTCGTCATCGGTCTTGCCCTGTCGGTCGCGCTGATGGGCATCGCCGCCACATTCATCGCCGGCCTCCTCAAGCGCTTCCACTGGATTTCCTACGCCGGCCTGGCAATCATCGCCTTCGTCGCCCTGCGCATGGTCTATGAGGGCGGCGAGGACTTGTTCCACGTCGCCCGGGAAGCCGGAATGTTCTGACGGCAATCATGACAAGATCGTAAGACTTGCCGCTTGGGCCTTGTCATCGATGCCCAATCCCCGATAGGGATGACGCCCTTCCTGGTGTGCCGGAGCAATGCCGGCCTCGTTGGCGACCGAGTTTGTGATGGCACCCCTCGTCGAAGTCCGTTCGCTGCGCAAGACGTTCGGCGCCGTTATCGCCGTCGACGACATCAGTTTTTCCGTGGAGCGCGGCGAAGTTCTGGGCTTCCTCGGTCCGAACGGCGCCGGCAAATCCACGACCATGAAGGTGATCACCGGGTTCCTTCCGGCGACGGCTGGAACAGCGATCGTCGGCGGCGAGGACATCCGCACCAGTCCGATCGCCGCCAAGCGCAAGATCGGCTACCTGCCGGAGGGCTCGCCGCTTTATGGCGACATGACGCCGGAAGGCTTTCTCGGCTTCGTCGGCCGCACGCGGCTGATGCCCCGCCCCGCGCTCAAGAAGGCGATCGCCAACGTTGTGGAGCGCATGGAGCTCGGCGAAGTGCTGCACCGCCGGATCGACACTTTGTCCAAGGGCTTCCGCCGCCGTGTCGGTCTCGCCCAGGCGATCCTTCACGATCCGGAGGTGCTGATTCTCGACGAGCCCACCGACGGGCTCGATCCGAACCAGAAGCACCAGGTGCGCGAGTTGATCCGCTCGATGGGCGACACCAAGGCGATCATCATCTCGACGCACATTTTGGAGGAAGTCGACGCGGTCTGCGACCGGGCCATCATTATCGATCACGGCCGTATCGTCAGCGACGGCACGCCGGAAGAGCTGCACGCGCGCTCGCCGGATTACAATGCTGTCTCCCTGCGCGTCGCCGCAGCCGACGCCGCCCAGACCATTGCGACGCTCAAGGCGACGCCGGACATCGCCTCCGTCGAGACGATCGAAAAAGATCCGGCGGGAACCCGCCTCCTCGTCCGCCCCAAGGGCGGCAAGTTCATCGCCGATCACGTTGCGGCCGCCCTCGGCAAAGCCGCCATCAACGCCAGCGACGTGCATGCGGTCGTCGGCAAACTCGACGATGTCTTCCGTGCCGTAACCACAGGTAGCGACGGCTGAGGGAGAGGGATACGCGATGCGCGTCATGCTCACCGTCGCCCGTCGCGAGTTCGTCGGCTATTTCGCCACGCCGCTGGCCTATGTGTTTCTCGTCGTCTTCCTTGCGGCCGCCGCCGCCGCGACATTCTATTTCGGCAGTTTCCTCGAGCGGAACCAGGCCGATCTGACCGCCTTCTTCGAATTCCATCCCTGGCTGTTTCTGGTTTTCATGCCGGCGATCGGCATGCGGCTATGGACCGAGGAACGGCGCTCGGGCACGGTCGAATTGCTGATGACGCTGCCGGTAACGCCGTGGCAGGCGGTGCTCGGCAAGTTCCTCGCGGCCTGGGCATTCGCCGGGATCGCTCTCGCCTTGACCTTCCCGATCTGGCTCACCGTCAACTATTTGGGCGATCCCGAGCACTCGATCGTCATCACCAGCTATTTCGGTTCGTTCCTGATGGCCGGAGCGCTGCTGGCGCTGACGTCGTGCATTTCGGCGCTGACCAAGAACCAGGTGATCGCCTTCGTCATCAGCGTCGTCGTCGGCATTCTGCTGCTGCTTGCCGGGCATGATCTGGTCATCGACGCCATGTCGTCTTGGGCACCGGACTATCTCATCCGCCTTGTTGCCTCCTTCTCGTTTCTCACGCACTTCCTCGGCATGACGTCGGGTCTCGTCGAACTCACGGCCGTCATCTACTTCGTGTCGCTGATCGGACTTCTGCTGCTGATCAACCGGCAGGTGGTCGAATTGAAGAAGGCGGGCTGAGCGATGCTGAAATGGATCGAAGGCGCCAGCCGCACCACGATCGCCGCCGCTTCGATCGGCCTGGCGATCGTGCTCTTCCTCTGCATCAACCTCGTCGCGTCGCTGACCATCATTGGCACCCGCCTCGACGTTACCGAGGATCAGATCTACACGCTCACCGACGAGACGCGCGACATCCTGCAGGAGATCACCGAGCCGATCACCCTCCGCCTGTACCTGTCGAGCAGCCTGATCAACGCCAATCCGGCGATCCGCCTCCATTCGGAGCGCGTCATCGAACTTCTGAAGACATACGAGATCGTCTCGAACGGGATGATCGACTTCCAGCAATTCGATCCGGTGTCGCTGTCGGTCGAGGAGGACGAGGCGCTCGGCCTTGACATCGCCCCGATCCAGCTGTCGATCAACGACCGCGCCTATTTCGGCCTCGTCGCAACCAACACGCTGGACGACATCGAGATCATCCCCTTTTTCGAGCCGACCGAGACGGCGGCGCTCGAATACGACATCACGCGAATCGTCTCGCGCCTCTCTAATCGCGACTTCCCCGCGATCGGCATCATCTCCGGCTTGAGCCTGCAGGAGGGCGAAGGCGGACCTTTCCAGTTCGTCCAACGGCTGCGGCAGGAGTTCTTCGTCGAGCAACTGCCGCCGGACCTGAACGTCATCCCGCCCTTTATCGACGCGCTCGTCGTCATTCACCCCTATCCGCTGTTCCCGCCGGCGCGTTACGCCATCGAGCAATTTGTGATGCGCGGCGGGAAGCTCTTTCTGCTGCTCGATACGCTCGCCGAGCAGGGACCGCCCCATCCGCAGAACGCCCAGCTGCTCGCCTTCCCGGACTCCTACATGGAGCCGCTGCTGGCGCAGTGGGGCGTGGAATTGGCCTCCGACGTCGTGACCGGCGATCCGGCCACGGCGCTGATGGTCCAAACCGCCGACGGCCGCCAGTTCCGTTGGCCTGAGCGCCTGGACGCCGGCAACTTCAATCCGGATGACATCGTCACCGCGCCGCTGTCGGCGGTGCGCTTCATCAGCCCCGGCGCATTGTCGCCGCTGCCGGGAGCGACGACGACCTTCACGCCGCTGATCACGACGAGCGACCAGGCCGGCCTCATCCCGCAATCGGTCGCCATGCAACGCCAGCCGCCCGCGTCGCTGCAGGCGTTCGTTCCGATTGGCCGGCAGGTGCTCGCCGCCCGCATCACCGGACCGATCACCACCGCCTTTCCCGACGGCCCGCCCGAGCAGGCGCAGGGCATCACCACGCCGCCGCCCGAGCTGATCGCCGAATCGGTCCAGCCGATCGATGTCATCGTCGTCGCCGACACCGATTTCATCGCCGACGACTACCTCGTCGGAGAGACCGCGGGCGTGTCGAACACCGTCTTTGTTATCAATGCCCTGGAGCAGCTCGCCGGCGCCGCCGGTCTGACGACGCTGCGCGGCCGTCAGACCGAGCCGCGCCCGTTCACCCGGATCCAGGATCTTCTCGCCGACGCCAACCTGACTTACGGACCGACCATCGAGGCGCTGACGGAGGAGTACAACAACCTCAATCTCCAGATAAACGATCTCCTCGCGCGCAATCCGTTCGGACAGGCAACCGCCCTCCCCGCAGACCTCCGCGTCCAGTACGATGAAATGGTCGCGCGACAATTGCAGGTGCAGCGCGAGCGCCGCGACCTGCAGGCGCTCGTGCGGGCGGAGTTCGAGACGCTGCGCAACAATCTGCGGCTCATCAATATCCTGGTGATTCCGGTCGTGGTGGTCGTCTTCGGCCTGGCGGTGGCGCTGTGGCGCCGCGTCCGGCTCGCCAACTACCTTCGTTCCCGTCAGGCGGCGTAGAGGTCGGCATGTCGCCACGCGGTTTCCTCACCCTCGCAATCCTCACCGCCGTCGCATTGCTCGCGGCGGTCGGGCTGGTCGTCGCCGA
>CAYOBK010000094.1:0-2498 GCA_964402275.1 uncultured Bauldia sp. | reverse complement strand
CGCTCGATAGCCCTGGAGATAGAGCAGCGCGGTAAGATCGCCGTGTTCGATCCTGACGTCCGCGGCAGCGGCGACGGCCGGCTTGGCGTGATAGGCCACGCCAATGCCGGCTGCCGCGATCATCCCGATGTCGTTGGCGCCGTCGCCGACCGCCATCGTCGCCTCGTGCGGGATTCCCAGCCGTTCCGACAGCTCCTCGAGCGCCCGCAGCTTTCCCTCCCGTCCCCGCACCGGCTCGACGACGCGGCCGGCGATGAAGTCGCCTTCGACGACGAGGTCGTTGGCGAACTCCTCGTCGAACCCGACCGCCTTCGCGACCGGGCCGGTAAAGGCGCGGAACCCGCCCGAAACCAGCACCGTGTGAGCACCTCTCGCCCGCATCGTCTGAACGAGGATACGCGCGCCCGGCGTGATCGCAATCCGGTCGGCGAGGATCTGGTCGATCGCCGATACCGGCACCCCGCGAAGGAGCGCCACGCGCTGGCGGAGGGCAACCTCGAACGGCAGTTCGCCGAGCATCGCCCGCCTGGTGATCACCGAGATCCGGGCGCGAACGCCGGCGAAATCGGCGAGCTCGTCGATGCACTCCTGCTGGATGATTGTGGAGTCCATATCGGCGATCAGGAGCTTCTTGGCCCGGCCGGCCGCCGCCACCACGGCGACGTCGATTCTTGCGCCATCCAACGCATCACGGGCCCGCCGCTCAATGGCGCCGGCATCGCCGGGAGCGGGCGCCACCGGCAGCTCGGCGGCGACCCCCGGCGCGAGCCAGACCGGGCCGGCGGCGCCTTCAACCGCCGCGCGAACCTTTTCGACCAATGTGCCGTTGAGCGACGGCGCGGCGGGATCGGCAATCAGGCAAAGGACATGCGTCAACTGGCGGGCGCCTTGGGCGGCAAAGGGTGGGGCTTGCCTATAGCCGGGCGGCTCTTCCCCGTCTAATGCAACTGGCCCGCCACTTGCGTAAGGTTGCCGGCATGGCCACTCCGGTTCTGATCGCCGGCCCCACGGCGAGCGGCAAATCACGGCTAGCCCTCGAAATCGCCCGCCGTTCGGGCGGCATCGTCATCAATGCCGACGCGCTCCAGGTCTATGCCGAGCTTCAGATCCTCTCGGCCCGGCCCGCCGAGGACGAACTCCATTCGGCAACCCATCGCCTCTACGGGCATATCCCCGCAACCTCGGCCTATTCGGTGGGGTGGTGGATTCGCGACGTCTCGAGGGTCCTCGCCGAGGCGCGGCGGGAGAAGCGCCTGCCGATCATCGTCGGCGGCACCGGGCTCTACTTCGCCGCCCTGACCAAAGGGCTCGCGCGCGTACCCGAGGTCCCGCCGTCGATCCGCACGGCGTGGCGCGAGCGCGCCGCCGTCCTCTCCACGCCTGAACTGCATCGGCTCCTCGCGGAGCGGTCAGCCGGCGAGGCGCGCCGCATCCGCCCGAGCGACCGCAGCCGGATCCTCCGCGCCCTCGAAGTGATCGAGGCCACCGGCAGGACGCTGCCGGAGTGGCAGGACGAAGCGGCCGGTTCGGCGATGATCGACCCGAAGCGCGCGACGGCGATCATCCTCAGCGAGCCCCGGGCCGAGCTCTACGAACGCATCGACCGCCGCTTCCTCGCGATGATGGAGGCCGGGGCGTTGACGGAAGCCCGGAAGATCGCCGCCATGAAGCTCGACCCCGACCTGCCGGTCATGAAGTCGATCGGCCTCGCCGCGCTGCTCTCGAACCTCGCCGGCGAGACCGGCATCGACGAGGCGATCGCCCGCGCGCAGACCGAGACCCGCAACTACGCCAAGCGTCAGATGACGTGGTTCCGTAACCAGATGCCGGACTGGCAGCACCGTTCCCTCGACGAGGCGCGGCGGATGCTGCTGCGGTGACCGAATTCCATCGTTCCCGTGTTGCTGTTACGCGGCGGCGATGGTCGGGCGTTGACCGAGGAACGCATCGCCCTCGACCTGGTCGAGCATGAAGGAGGCCAGGTCCGCCCGCGGAAAGGCTCGGAACGCGTTGATGGCGACACCGTTGGCCGCCCTGAACCGCCCGGTCTTCGGGCCTTCACTGAGTATCGGCGCTCTGACCGCGACCCATTCGAGCCCGCTGTCCGAGAGAAGTCGCTCCGCCTCCATCTTGTCGGCGTTGAGCTTTCGTCCCATCCGCTTGATCATGAAGCCGTACAAACCGCGGGCGCTATCGCCGACCCCGTAGGCCGAGAGGAGGACGATCCGCCTCACGCCCGTGGCCTTCATTCCGGCGATGACATTGCGGACGGTCGCCGCCGACACCAAGGTTTTCCGGTCGCCGATCGCAACCATCACCGCATCATGACCTTTGACCGCTTCGGCCACGGCCTTTGCGTCGAGCCCGTCGCCCTTTACCTTGCGAACCGCGGCGGGCAGCGCCGACACCTTGCCGAGATCCCTGACGAAGGCCGTCATCGAATGACCTCGTTCCATGCCCTGTGAAATGAGTTCCCGACCCGTCCGGCTCGAGCCGCT
>CAYOBK010000093.1:0-2104 GCA_964402275.1 uncultured Bauldia sp. | reverse complement strand
AATGCGCCCTGCGTCGTCATCCAGGGCGAAGACGAGCGCGCCCGCGGGGTCGTCCAGATCAAGGATCTGGCGCTCGGCAAGGAGCTGTCGGAGACCGTTGCCAACAACGTCGCCTGGCGCGAGGAGCGGCCGGGCCAGTTCGAGGTGCCGGCCGCCGATCTGGTGGCGGAGGTTCGGAAGCTCGTCGAACGCCAGCGGAGCGGGGCGTGACGCCGGCTACGACTACCCTCCGTTCGTCCCCGCGAAAGCGGGGACCCGGAGCGGTTTGGCCAGCCGCTGGCGTGCCGCGCCGGGCGATGCCATGACCGTCGCCCCCTCCGACCGGCTGTGCGGCCTGTTCGAGGAGGCCGGCTACGACATCGTCGAGCCGCCGCTCCTGCACGACGCCGACCTGATTCTCGATCTTGCCGGCGAGGATCTTCGCCGCCGTTTGTTCCTCACCGGCGGCGCCGACGGCGTCGAGCTCTGCCTTCGCCCGGATTACACCATCCCGGTCGCGCTGCATCATCTGACCAGCGGCGACCCGAAGCGGAAGGCGTCCTACGCCTATTGCGGCCGGGTGTTCCGCCAGCGCCCCGGCGAGACCGGCGAGTTCCGCCAGGCCGGCGTCGAGTCGATCGGCCGCGCCGATATCGCCGATGCCGACGCCGACATATTGGCGCTCGCGCTGAAGGCGGTGTCCCTGTTCGACGTCGACGAACCGACCATCCGGCTCGGGGATTCCCGCCTCTTCGGCGCACTGCTCGACGCATTGGCGCTTCCACCCGTCTGGCGCCGGCGGTTCATCCGCGCCTTCGGCGACGAAGAGCGCATCAAGGCGCAGCTCGATGAACTCGCGGGGCGAACCGTCCGGCCGCGGCCGGCGCACGCCGAACGCCTCGAGACGCTGCAGCCGGGCGACCGTGAGGAGGCGCGCCACGCGGTCGAGGAATTGCTGGAGGAAGCAGGCATCACGCATGTCGGCGGCCGCAGCCCGGCCGAGATCGCGGATCGTTTTCTTGAGCTGGCCTCGCTCAGCGCCGGCTCGCGGAGCGACCGGCGCGCCGCCGGCGTGATCGAGACCTTTCTCGCCATCAGCGGCCCGCCGGATGAGGCCGCCATTGCGCTCGGCGAGCTGGCGGCGACCGAAGCGCCGGGCTTAGCGACCGAGATCGCGCGCTTCACCAAACGCACCCAGGGGCTCCTCGGGCGGGGCATCGACACCGACCGGCTGACCTTCGCCGCCGATTTCGGCCGGCGGCTCGATTACTACACCGGTTTCGTCTTCGAGCTCTTCGATCCGGCGAAGCCCGCAAAACCGGTCGCCGGCGGCGGCCGCTACGATCGCCTGTTGTCGATGATCCGGAACCGCAGCGGCGGCGGCCAGGATATTCCCGCGGTCGGCTTCGCCCTGTGGCTTGACCGCCTCGAGGCCGACCGGTGATGGCGGCGGAGCCGTTGGTTCTCGCGGTTCCGTCGAAGGGCCGGCTGCAAGCGCAGGCGGCGACGTACTTCGCCGAGGCCGGGCTGGACCTCATTCAGGCAAGCGGCGGGCGGACCTACCGCGGCGCCGTCAAGAACGCGCCCAACGTCGAGGTTGCCTTTCTCTCGGCGAGCGACATCCCCGCCGAACTTGCCGCCGGCGGCGCCCATCTCGGCGTGACAGGCCGCGACCTCGTCGAAGACACGGTCGAGGATTGGGAACGCCGCCTCGATCTCGTTGCACCGCTCGGATTCGGCAAGGCCGATGTCGTGGTCGCGGTGCCGGAGGCCTGGATCGATGTCGAGACCATGGCCGATCTCGACGACGTCGCCGCCGATTTTCGCCGCCGTCACGGGCGGCGGCTGAAGGTCGCGACCAAGTACTACAATTTGACACGGCGGTTCTTCGCCGGCCACGGCATCGCCGACTACCGGATTGTCGAGAGCCTCGGCGCCACCGAGGGAACGCCGGCCTCCGGCGCCGCCGATCTCATCGTCGACATCACCAGCACCGGATCGACCTTGGCCGCCAACGCCCTGAAGCGCGTGTCGGACGGGACGATTCTCAAATCCGAAGCCTGTCTCGTCGCCGGCCTGACGGCTTCCTGGACAAGAGGCGCCGTCGACGCGCTTTCTTCGATCG
>CAYOBK010000092.1:0-2279 GCA_964402275.1 uncultured Bauldia sp. | reverse complement strand
GGCCGGGTGATTGTGCCGCGGCCGCGTCTCGATGGCGTCACGCCGCCCGCGGCCTGACGTCCCTTGCGACGGCGGCGCCGAGGTCCTCCCGTGCCTTGCTGAGATCATGCGCCGATTGGAGATTGATCCAGAACTCGGCCGTCGTGCCGAAGAATCGCGCCAGGCGCAATGCGGTGTCCGCCGTGACGGAGCGCTGCCCTTTGACGATCGCCCCGATCCGGTTGGCCGGTACGTGGAGTGCCATTGCCAATGAGTTGGCGGCCATCCCGAGCGGAGCCAGGAACTCCTCGGCAAGGATCTCGCCGGGATGGGTTGTCACGCGCTTGGGCGCGCGCCTGAAGGTCTTAGTGGTAGTCGACGATTTCGACATCTTCGGGTCCCTCGGGCGACCACACGAAACAGATCCGCCACTGATCGTTGATTCGAATAGAGTATTGGCCCTTTCGGTTTCCGCTGAGGGCCTCCAGGCGATTGCCGGGCGGCACCCGCAGATCGCCCAAACTGGCCGTAGCGTCCAACATATCGAGCTTCCGCAATGCCTGCCGCTTTATTGCGGCGAACCGAGGCACCGACGCTCCGGCCCAAAGCCGCTCGGTCGCCCGATCCTTGAACCGCCGTATCACGTCACGACGATAATACGTGCTCCATAATACGTCAAGAGTACAACGGCGTCGCTGGCTGGGCAGGTTTCAAGGCGTCTGCGCCGCCGCCGCGCAGCCTCGCCCCGCCGCTGATTGTCGCCCGCTGGTGGACCCGTCTCGCGCCCCGGCCGGCCCGTTTGCCGCCGCTACACGAGAATTCCGCCGTCGTCGCGCCGGATGGCGATCACCGCCGACCGCGGTACCGAACCGCCGCCGCCGGGGAAGTGGCTGCCGCCGTCCTCGCCGGGATGCTGGATGCCGATGAAGACGGTGCGCAAATCGGCGGTGAAGGTGATGCCGGTCACCTCGCATTCGCGCGGCCCGACCAGAAAGCGCCTGATCTCGCCGGTCGCCGGATCGCCGATCAGCATCTGGTTGTTGCCCTGCCCGGCGAAATCGCCTTCGTTGCTGTAGTTGCCGTCGGTCTGGATCCACAGCATGCCGTTGCGGTCGAACGCGATCCCGTCCGGCGAGTTGAACATGTTGCCGGCATTGACGTTCGCCGAGCCGGCATACTCGTCCGAATGGACCGACGGATTGCCGGCGAGCACGAACAGGTCCCACGAGAAGCCCGGAGCGGAGTGGTCTTCGCCGTCGGGCTCCCATCGCACGATCTGTCCGTAATTGTTGGCCGCGCGGGGATTGGGGCCGCCGACCGGCTGGCCCTCATTGCCGCGGCGGCTGTTGTTGGTGAGCGCGCAATAGGCCTCGACCTTGTTGGGGTTGACGGCGACCCATTCGGGGCGGTCCATCGTCGTCGCGCCAACGGCCGACGCAGCCTGGCGCGTATGGATGCAGATCTCGGCGAGCGTCGTGCCGGTCGCTTCCGGCGTCAGCGGCAGCCATTCGCCGCGCATGTCGTCATCGAATTTGGCGACGTAAAGCGTGCCGTTGTCGAGGAGGTCGCTGTTGTCGCCACCGGTGACGTACTCCTGCTCGCTCACGAAGCGGTAGAGGAACTCGCCGCGCTCGTCGTCGCCCGAATAGACCACGACCTTGCCGTTGGCGGCGATGACCACCTCGGCATTCTCGTGTTTGAAGCGGCCGAGCGCGGTGCGCTTCTTCGGCGTCGAAGTCGGATCGAGCGGATCGATCTCGACGATGTAGCCGGCGCGATTGGGCTCGTTCGGATGGAGCGAAATGTCGAATCGCTCGTCCGCCATTGCCCAGGCGTAGCCGAAGTCCGAATTGCCGATGCCGTAGCGTCCCATCGCCTCGGTCGGGACGTTGTCCGGGCTGGAGCTGGAGAAATAGCCGTTGAAGTTCTCCTCGCAGGTGAGATAGGTGCCCCACGGCGTCTTGCCGGCGCCGCAATTGTTCATCGTGCCCAGCGACATCGTGCCGGACGGATCGGCGGCGGTCTTCATCAGCTCGTGACCGCGCGCCGGGCCGGTGATCGCCATCGGCGTGTCGGCGGTGATGCGGCGGTTGTAGGGCGAGTCCTTGACGATGCCCCACCATCCGTCGGTCTGCGCGACCTCGATGATCGAGACGCCGTGGCCGGCCTTGCTCTTGCGGACATCGTCGGCGATCTCCGGCGCACCGCTCCCGCGATTGCCGTGGATGATGGTGGTGTTCACATACTCGTTGTTGACGGCAAGGAGGGTGCGGCTGCCGTCTTGGAACAGAAACATGCCG
>CAYOBK010000091.1:0-3084 GCA_964402275.1 uncultured Bauldia sp. | reverse complement strand
GAGTCTGACGAGGAGTTCGGCCATGGCGCGTTGCGGGTCGGAGTCGATCAGCGCGACGGTGGTGAAGGGAAGTCGGGGCGCGTATTTCTCGGTGCACAGGCAAGCGCCGGCCCGGGTTCCGGCCGCCGTAGAAGCGTATTTGGCCGTGCTCAACTGGCACACTTCCGTCGGCCCGGCGTCAATGATCGTGGCGACCCCGGTTATTGTCCGGTCGAGGTCTGCGCCGGCCGCGGCTCTTGCTCCGGTGATCGAGACTACCTCCGCGAGCCGGATTGCGTTCGGCCTACGATAGAATTCGGCATCCGCCATTCGATGCCCCGTTCACGGAGGTGAGCCGCCGGAGAAACTGCCGTCAAGGCGTCTAGAACTGCGCCCCGACCCCAAAACGGACCGCTTGGAGCTGGTCATATGCTGCACTGCTGAGCACACGGGCGTAGTCCAGCCGCAGGAGGCCGATCGGCGATGCCCACAGCAACGAGGCCCCGACCGACGCCCTCAGCGTCATGTCGTTGTCGAAGGCCGGGAAGAAGCCCGGATCGTCGACACCGAACAGCATGCCGGCATCGGCAAACACGGCGCCGCGGAGGCCGAAATCCTCAGGCAGGAAGGGAATCGGGAAGCTCACCTCCGCCGTCGCCGCCCAATAGGTCTTGCCGCCCAAGGCCTGGAGCGCGCCGCCTGTTTCGCGCGGCCCAAATCCGAAATTGGCGAACCCGCGGATCGTCTCGCCGCCGAGATGGAAGTTGTCGAACGTGCTAACCAGCGCTCCGCCCGTACCCATGATGTTGCCGGCCTGGAAGCGCAGCAAACCGACCATGTTCGAACGGGAGCCCAGCGGCTGATACCAGCGCGCATCGAGCGTGGCGCGAAGGAAGCTGACAGTGCCGCCGAGGCCGGCATATTCGACGCCGGTGCGGATGAAGATGCCCTGACGCGGATCCCGCAGACTGTCGATCGTGTTGACGGTGCCGGTGAGGCTGATCGACGAGGTCAGGTAAGTGCCGTCGACGTAATAGGGTGACGTGCTGCCCGATACCACCTGCTGGTTGATCCGGTAGGCCAATTGCAGGCCCATGGATTCGGTGATCGGCAAGCCGAGACGCACCTGTCCGCCGATGATTGCCTCGCCATACGGACGGGTTGCCGACGCGGTGGTCGTGCGCCGGTAGATATCGAAGCCGAACGGCAAGTTCCGGCCCATGAAGTATGGTTCGGTGAACGAGACCGCGAAGTTCCGATTGCTCACGCCGATGGTGAAGCTCGCCCGCAATTGCTGCCCACGGCCGAGGAAGTTCGACTCGCTGAAGGAGATCTCGCCGAGGATGCCATCGGCCGTCGAATAGCCGGCGACGGCGCTGACCTCGCCCGTGCGCTGCTCCGTCACGGTAACGCGAAGGACGACCAGATCCGGCGCCGAGCCTTGGAGAACGTCGATCTCCACCGACTGGAAGATGCCGAGGTTGCGAAGCCGACGCTCCACGCGGTCGACTAGCACGCGGTTGAAGGCGTCGCCTTCCGATATCTCACGGAATTCGCGCCGCGCCACGTAGTCGCGAGTTCGGGTGTTTCCGACAATGTCGATTCGTTCGACGTAAACCCGCGCACCCGGATCGATGCGGAAGGTGATGTCGATCTCATTCGTTTCGTAATTGCGGTTCGCGCGCGGCGTGACCTGAACGAACGGGTTCCCCGCTTCGGCGACCGCCAGCGTGATATCCTCAAGCGAGCGTTCGAGGTCGAGGGCGTTGAAAACCTGGCCGCTGCGAATGTGAATGGCGCCACGCAGCGATTGGGCGGTGACGCCGGGAATGGCTGAATCGACGGCGACCGTGCCGAATGTGTAGCGCGGGCCCTCGCTGACGACGACCCGGATCGTGTATTCGAAGCCGGCTTCGTCGTACGCGACGTCGAAGGCCAAAACCTGGAAGTCGGCGTAGCCGTTCTGCAGGTAGTAGCGGCGCAGCAGCTCGCGATCCAGCAGCGACCCGTCCGGGCTGTAAACGTCGCGCCGATTGATGAGCGTCAACACGCTGCTTTGGCGCGTTTCGATCACCGATCGCAGCTGCCAATCCGAAAAAGCCTCGTTCCCTTCGAAGCTGATGCTGGCGATCCGGACGCGCTGGCCTTCGATGATGTTGAAGGTAACCGCGGCGAGATTGCCCTCGAGCTGCTGAACGCTGACCTGCACGGCGGCGGCGCCTCGACCGGCCTCGCGGTAGCGTGCCTCAATGGCGCGCACGTCGGCGGCGAGCTGCGGCTCGCTCAATACGCCGCGAACCTCCGCCTGGATAGCGTCGAAAAGCTCCGGATCCCGAACGCGCTGATTCCCCTCGAAATTGATCTGCACGACGATGGCATTCTCCACCACCGCGATGAAGATCGTCGAGCCGCTTGACGTGACGCTGACATTGGCGAAGAAGCCGGTCGCAAAAAGGACGCCAAGCGTGTCGTTAAGGCCCGCCTGCGTTATCTCCTGATTGAATTCGATGGTGACGTAACTGCGGATCGTCGCAGCGTCGATTCGCACGTTGCCGGAGACCTGGATCGAAGACAGCGGCGCCGCCTGGGCGACCGAAGCGGTGGCGAGGGAAACGACGGCGACAACAACCGGAACGGCGACCAAGGCCGCGAAGCCGAGTGCAGCCCTTCGGAGAATTCGTAACAACACCATGCCGGCTGCTAGACCCCTAGAAGCAAAGCCTGCGGCGCCCGCTGCCCCACGTGATTCTCGGCGCTGCTCTTAACGATTTAGACAGGCTTTCCGGACCTAGGCAAGCGCGCCCAAGGGATTCCTTGGGGAATCCGAAGATACGTGGCAGGGAAGCCACGCAGGGTCAGAAAATTCTTGCGAGATCGAGCGCCAAGACGAAGAGAATCAGGCCGAGCACGACCACAAAACCTAGGCGGAACCCTACCTCTTGCGCCTGATCACCTAAGGGCCGCCTCCGGATTGCTTCGATCGCAAAGAACAGAAGGTGGCCGCCGTCCAGCAACGGAATGGGCAGCAGGTTGACGAACCCGATGCTCACCGAGAGCCCGGCGGCTAAAGCGACCAGCGCGACGAAGGAGATCGCGGCCGCATCT
>CAYOBK010000090.1:0-3725 GCA_964402275.1 uncultured Bauldia sp. | reverse complement strand
GAAAGAGCTTTACAACCCTAGGGCCTTCATCACTCACGCGGCATGGCTGGATCAGGCTTTCGCCCATTGTCCAATATTCCTCACTGCTGCCTCCCGTAGGAGTCTGGGCCGTGTCTCAGTCCCAGTGTGGCTGATCATCCTCTCAGACCAGCTATGGATCGTCGCCTTGGTGGGCCATTACCCCGCCAACAAGCTAATCCAACGCGGGCCGATCCTTCGGCGATAAATCTTTCTCCTCACGGACGTATCCGGTGTTAGCCCTTGTTTCCAAGGGTTGTCCCGAACCGAAGGGCACGTTCCCACGCGTTACTCACCCGTCTGCCACTCCCCTTGCGGGGCGTTCGACTTGCATGTGTTAGGCCTGCCGCCAGCGTTCGTTCTGAGCCAGGATCAAACTCTCAGATTGGATGAGAGTGATCGGCTTGGTCACTTGCGCATTGACGAGTCCCAAGCACACCGTCGCCGACGCAGGCGTTTGACCGCCGTGCCGGCAACATGAGCTTGTTTCTTGAAACGCAGTGCCGCCGAAGTCTCTTCGGTTCGCCCGCCTGACGACAGGCGAACCCGCAAGGGCTCCGCCGCCTACGTTTCTCTTTCTTCCGATTCACTTGTCAAAGAGCCCGGCAGTTGCCTGCCGTTGGACGGCTCGGGTCACCCCGCACCGCCCCGAAAGCAAAGACCCGAAATCGCCACCGCGATCGGGCCAACACCTTCAAAAGCCAAGAAACAAGAGCAACCGCACCGCCGCCAGCGGCAGCACCACCCTCGTTGTCCGAATATATAGGCGGCGCGCTTCAAAGATGTCAACCATTCTCGGCGGTCCGAACCGTCGCGGGCCCTGCGGCCTCCGCGGAACCCTTCTCCGGCCCGGCACCGGCCGGCTTCAGCCGCGATTCTGAACCGCCCGCAATGCCACCGGAGCGATTGACTTGCCCCCCGGCGACGGGCAGATTCTCAACCCAACGTCATGGCATCCGGACCTCGAGTGCAAAGGTCGGGAAGCGACTTCGGAATTGACTGCGGGATGCCAGGATCACCGAGGGGATCGTCCAGACTCGCCTTCGCCGGGGGCGGTACGGCGGGTTACTTCATCGATTTCGGGACCGAGGCGCCGCTGACGGTCGGCGCGACCGCCGGCAACGCGCCAGCCCGGCGGGCCGTTTCGGTCCGTTGGCTGAGCGGCACCATCCTCACCGGCCTGACCTCCTTCATCCTGATGGGCGGCGCCCTGACGGTGGCTCTCAACGGCCAGAATATGATCGCGGCCCCGCCGCAGATCGTCGATACCGCAACCATCGGCGTCAATCTCGTGACCGGCCAGAAAGGCGACCGGATCCTTCCCGTTGCCTCCCCGCCGACCACCAGCGAGACGATCCCGGTCGCGGTTACCGTGCGCGAGGGCGACCGCGATCTCATCATCCAGAGGCCCTTCATCCACATCAACGCCGCGCTCGCCGCCGCAACCGCCGACGGGATCGTCGTGCCGCCCTATGATCCGGTGGCGATCGTCGGCGAGGCCGCCAACACCGAGCCCACCGAGCCGCAGCCTGCGACCGTCGGCGACTTTGCCGAGGGCGACGCGCTTGGCGGGGACGCCGCCATCCGCACCCTGGCATTTCCGTTCGACGCTGTTTTCGGCGAACCGCCCCCGCTCGACGTCAACGAGGTCCAGCAGATCGTCCAGGGCAACGCGACCCTGTTCGCCCTTGGCGGCGACACCGTGTTCGGCGTCCTTGCTTATGCCGATGCGGCGGGCTTCGGCGTCGGGCAGCAGACCGTCGACCCGCTCGCTCAACTTGGCATCCGCGCGATTCCGGAAAACGTCGACTACCTTGCCAAGACCAGCGATGCCGGCATTTCGCGCAACGAGCGGGTCCTGACCGTCGAATCGGGCGTGACCGCCGCAACGCTGCTTGCCGGTGCCGCTCTCGCCGAGGGCGATATTGACGCGGCGCTCGCGGTGATGGGCGGACTGATCGACCTCGAAACACTGTCGGCGGGCGATCGCCTCCGGATCGCATTCACCACCAATGCCGCCGACTCGCCCTATCTTCTGCGCCTCAGCATCTACGAAGACGACGTCCACCAGGCCACCGTCGCCCGCGACGACGACGGCATCTTCATCCGCGCCGACGCGCCGGCGCCGCTTCCCGATACCTTCCAGCAGGCTCCGAACCGCGTCCTTCCCGGCGCCATGGCCAGTCTCTACGAAGCGCTCTACCTCACCGCGGTCGGCCAAGGCATGCCGGTCGATCAGATCAACGAGCTCATCCGCATCTTCGCCTTCGACCTCGATCTCCAGGCCCGGATCGGCGCGGCGGACACAGTGGAACTCTTCCGCGGCGTCGAGGAAGAAGGCGGCCAGGGACCGCAGCCGATCCTCTTCGCATCGGTCACGACCGGCGGCACGGCCGCCACCTATTACCGCTTCCAGACCCCCGACGGCGTGGTCAAATACTACAACGCCGACGGATACAGCGCCGACAATTTCCTCTTGCGCAAGCCGATGAGCGGCGGCGAACTCCGTTCGCATTACGGCATGCGGCTTCACCCGATCCTCGGCGTCTACCGCATGCACGCCGGCGTCGACTGGTCCGCGTCGCGCGGCACGGCGATCGTCGCGGCCGGCGACGGCGTGATCGTCGAGATGGAATACAATTCCGGCGGTTATGGCTACTACACCGTCATTCGCCACGAGCTCGGCTACGAAACCGCCTACGCTCACCAGAGCGGCTTCGCGCCGGGCCTCGGGGCGGGAGACACCGTACGTCAGGGTCAGGTAATCGGCTTCGTCGGCTCGACCGGACTGTCGACCGGGCCGCACCTCCACTACGAGGTTCGCATCAACGGCCAGACCGTCAACCCGTTGACGGTCCGCCTGCCCGAAGGGCGGGTGTTGACCGGCGACGAGCTGGTCGCGTTCCAGGAGCAGCGCGACCAGATCAACATGCTGCTCGGATTCCAGCCCGGGACCGAAATCGCCGCCGCGCCGTAGCTACGCCGCGGCCTCGCCAACCTCGCCTGGCACGAACAAGAGATGATCTGTGCCGCCGACGATCCTGACCGTCGAGCCGTCGCTGATCTCGCCGGCGAGGATCCTGTCCGCGAGCGGATCCTGCACCTCGCGCTGGATCACGCGCTTCAGCGGCCGCGCGCCGTAGACGGGATCATATCCCTTGTCGGCGAGCCACATCCGCGCGGTCTCGTCGAGCACCAGCTCGATCTTCCGCTCGGCCAGCAGTTTTTCCAGATGCCCGAGCTGGATCTCGACGATCTTGCCCATTTCCTTCCGCTGGAGGCGGTGGAAGAGGATTATGTCGTCGATCCGGTTGAGGAATTCGGGGCGGAAATGCGCCCTCACGACATCCATCACCTGCGGCCGCGCCGCCTCGGCGTCTTCGTCCTCGCGGAGCGCGGCGAGGAACTCGGCCCCGAGATTCGACGTCATCACGATCAGCGTGTTGCGGAAGTCGACCGTCCGGCCCTGGCCGTCGGTGAGCCGCCCGTCGTCGAGCACCTGCAGGAGCACGTTGAAGACGTCGGGATGCGCCTTCTCGATCTCGTCGAACAGGATCACCTGATAAGGCCGCCGCCGCACCGCCTCGGTGAGCGCCCCGCCCTCCTCGTAGCCGACATAGCCGGGTGGTGCGCCGATCAGCCGCGCCACCGCGTGCTTTTCCATATATTCGGACATGTCGATGCGGATCAGCGCGGTCTCGTCGTCG
>CAYOBK010000089.1:0-1868 GCA_964402275.1 uncultured Bauldia sp. | reverse complement strand
GGCCGGCCGCTGCCCCCCAAGGTGGCGCATCGCGCGCATCCCGATGTTCTGATCCACCAGGGCAATCACCAGGTGTCGGGGCTGGGTGGACGGGCAATCCTTGGCGCCGGGCTCGAAGTCCTGCATTTCCCCATCCGCTCGAGGCAGCAGTTCGAAAACAAGATCAGCAACGGGGGCGCGGCTTACGCGCGCAACACAAGACTGCCGCTCGGTTTCGCGCGTGGCTGGCGGGAGCTTTATCGCATGTATCTGGCGGAAGGGTCGCTGGAGAGATATCTGCAAGATCATTGCTTTACCCCCGAAAAGATCGCGGCCGGGCTGGCGTCGGGAATGCTTGTGGTGGACACCCGCCTGGCGACGTTTGGCTTCTCCAACGTCTCTGAGGCGCCGCGCATCCAAGCCGGGGTAGGGGACGGCGACCCGCTGCGGCTGCCCTAGCCCCGGCAGTCGCGCTGCGCTAACATTCCGGTTCGGCCGGGTGGTGGGAACGGAATTGCAAGCCCGGCTTCAGGAGCCGCGACCAGACTCCCGCCCTGCAAGACGGAATCGTGCTGGCTGGGAGGTCGCTTCCGATTGCCGGGAATCGCGCCACGCGAACCACCCGGCGCAGGTGAGCAGAGCCGAGGCTAGGACGCGTCGGCGGGCAGTTCGTGATCCGTCTCGGTGTAGCCGAGCTCCGCCAGAACTTCGCTCGTATGCTCGCCCAGCAGTGGCGCGGGGCGGCGGACGGAGCCGGGCGTTTCAGAGAATTTCAGCGGCAGGCCGATCGCCTTCGTGGCGCCGGCGACAGAATGCTCGACCATGACGACCATGTCGCGCGCGAGCGTTTGCGGGTCGGCGTGCATCGCCGCGATCGAAAGCACCGGACCGGCCGGAACGTCCGCCGCCTCCAGCAACTTCAGCCACTCGCCGGTCACGCGGCTCTGGAAGATCGGCGTCAGCTCTCCGACCAGCGCCGCGAGATTCTCCATGCGGCCGCGGTTGGAGGAGAAGCGCGGATCGACGGCGAGCTCCGGCGCGCCGATGGCGCGAGCCATACGCTCCCAATTCCGCTGATTGGCCGCGCCGACATTGATCCAGCCGTCGGCCGTGGCGAAGGCCTGGTAGGGCGCATTGAGCGGATGGGCCGATCCCATCGGCCCCGGCGATACCCCGGTGGCAAAGCAGATCGCCGACTGCCAGTAGGTGTGCGTGATCGCGGCTTCGAACAGCGAGGTATCGACGCGCTGGCCCTCGCCGGTCTTGAGCTTGTGGGCATAGGCGGCCGCGCAGCCCATGGCGGCGAGGATGCCTGCGGTGATATCGGACATGGGCGCGCCCACCTTGACCGGCGGCCGGCCGGGAGCCTCGCCGGTGATCGACATGACCCCCGACATGCCCTGGGCGATGAGGTCGAAGCCGCCGCGCGCGGCCCACGGGCCGGTGCGCCCGAAGCCCGAGATCTCGCAATAGATGAGGCCCGGGTTGATGCGGCTCAAGCGTTCATAGCCGAGCCCCAGCTTCGCCATGGTGTCATGACGATAGTTCTCGATCAGGCAATCGGCGCGCTCCACGAGGCGCAGCAGGACGCTTTTGCCCGTCTCCGCCTTGAGGTCGAGCGCAATGGCGCGCTTGTTGCGGTTCATCATCATGAAGGCGGCCGACTCGCCCTTGATGTCGGGCGGCAGAAACCGGCGGGTGTCGTCGCCGCCCTGGGCCTTTTCGACCTTGATGACGTCGGCCCCCAGGTCGGCGAGCATGAGCCCGCAGGCCGGACCGGCCATGATATGGGCAAGCTCGAGCACCCGCATTCCGGCCAGCGGCCCGGCCATGGCTCAGCGGCCTTTCCAGCGCGGCGGCCGCTTCTCCAGAAACGCCGCCTGGCCTTC
>CAYOBK010000088.1:0-11001 GCA_964402275.1 uncultured Bauldia sp. | reverse complement strand
CGGCCGTCGCTGGCGCCGCCGCAGCGCGATGTCGCCGGCGGGACGATGCTGATCGATGCGGCGACGCGTGCCAACCTCGAACTGACGTCGACCTTGTCGGGCGAGCGGCGCGGCAGTCTCCTTGCCGCCGCCGACCGGACGGTCACCGGCGCCGGGTCGCGCCTGCTCGCCGACCGGCTGAGGAGCCCGGTCACCGTTCCGGCGACCATCGACGAGCGGCTCGACGCGGTCGCATTCCTCCTCGAACGGCCGAGATTGCGGCAGGCGCTGCGCGAGAGGCTCGCCTCGGTGCCCGACGTTGCGCGTGCGCTATCGCGCCTCGCGCTCGACCGCGGCGGGCCGCGCGATCTCGCGGCGCTCGGCGACGGACTCGAAGCCGCGGCGGCGCTGGCGGCGCTGCTGGCGTCCGAGGATGAACGGCCGAGCGAACTGGCGGGCGTGGACGCGGCCCTCGCCAAACTCCCCGCGGACGTCGCGACGACCTTGCAGGCAACGCTCGCAGACGACTTGCCGCTGGTGAAGCGCGATGGCGGTTTTGTCCGGACCGGCGCCGACGCCGAACTCGACGAAACCCGGGCGCTGGCGCGCGAGAGCCGGCAGGTGATCGCCGAACTCCAGGCGCGCTACGCCGACGAGACCGGAATCCGTTCGCTCAGGATCAAGCACAACAATGTCCTCGGCTATTTCATCGAAGTTCGGGCATCCGTCGGCGACAGGCTGCTGAGCGGACCCTTCGCGGCGCATTTCATCCATCGCCAGACAATGGCCGGCGCGCTCCGCTTCACGACGACGGAACTTGCCGAGCTTGCGACGAAGATTGCCGGCGCCGCCGACCGGACGCTCGCAATCGAACTCGCCATATTCGACCGTCTGCGCGCGCTCGTCCTCGGCAACGCCAAGACGATCCGCGATGCCGCAGCCGCCCTTGCGGTCGTCGACGTCGCCGCCGGTCTCGCCGAACTGGCCGCGGCCGAGAGCTACTGCCGGCCGGCCGTCGACGAAACCACCGACTTCGCGATCGTGGACGGCCGGCACCCGGTGGTCGAGCAGGCGCTGCGCCAAGAGGGAACCGCGTTCGTCGCCAATGGCTGCGATCTCTCGGGCGGCGAGGCGGGGCGGGTCTGGCTGGTCACCGGTCCGAACATGGCGGGCAAATCCACCTTCCTCCGCCAGAACGCGCTGATCGCCATCCTGGCGCAGGCCGGTTCCTATGTGCCGGCCACCTCGGCGAGGATCGGCGTCGTCGACCGCCTGTTCTCGCGCGTCGGCGCCGCCGACGACCTGGCGCGGGGCCGCTCGACCTTCATGGTCGAGATGATCGAAACGGCGGCGATCCTCAACCAGGCGGGCGAACGCGCCTTCGTCATCCTCGACGAGATCGGCCGCGGCACGGCGACCTTCGACGGGTTGTCGATCGCCTGGGCGACGGTCGAGCATCTCCACGATTTCAACCGCTCGCGAGCGCTGTTCGCGACGCATTTCCACGAGCTGACCGCGTTGTCGCAGCGGCTCCCTGGTCTTCACAACGCCACGGTCGAGGTCAAGGAATGGAAGGGCGAGGTCGCGTTCCTCCATCGGATCGCGCCGGGCACGGCCGACCGTTCCTACGGCGTCCAGGTGGCGCGCCTCGCCGGGCTGCCGAAGGCGGTGCTGGCGCGGGCACGGCAGGTCCTGGACCAGCTCGAGGCCGGCGACCGCGCCAATGCGGCGTCGAAGCTCATCGACGACCTGCCGCTCTTCCGCGCCGCCGCCGAGGAAGACTCGGCCGGCGGCCGAGAAGAAGATGCGCTCCGCGCCGCCATCGAGGCGCTGGAGGTCGACGAGATGACGCCGCGCGAGGCGCTGGAGGCGCTCTATCGGCTCAAGGCGATCGCCCGGCGCGATTGATCTGCATCAATCCGAAGCCCGCCGCCGCCGGCTAGCTCTATCCTCCCGACCAAGACGGAGACGAGTTCATGGGTTTCGCCACATCGGCATTCGGCCAGTTCATGGCCAGCGGCACCGGCCGCACGGTCCGGGTCATCGCGGGAATTGTCCTGGTGGTCCTCGGCATCTGGCTTTGGGGTGGCTGGGGGATCGCGCTTGTCGTGATCGGACTGGTGCCGCTCATGGCCGGCCTCTTGGACGTCTGCGTGTTCAGCGCCCTGTTCGGAGGCCCGTTCTCGGGGGAGCGCATCCGGGCGCTGATGCGCAAGGCCTGAGGGCCGACCTTTCGGGCGCCCGGCGCTCCCGCATGGCCGTTGCCGCCGCGGCGGGCGGGCTGCCCTGCCACGCAATTTGGGCCGATGGTACATTCCCGCGAACCGCGCTAGACACCCCCCGCCGGTCGCGAAAGGACGCCCCATCCCTCCAGCCCATCAGCAGCAGACCCAGGACGATTCGGTCTTCCGCGCCACCTTCGCGGCGGTCGCCGGGACCGGGACGGTCGACCTGTCCGACGGCGCGATGCGGACGAAGCTCCTCGAGCGTCTGAAGCGGGCGTCGAAGGACGGCCGCGCGGCAATCGAAAAGATGCTGATGTCGGAAGGCGGCGGCACCGCCTGCGCCCAGCGCCTTTCCGACCTCGAGGACGATCTCATCCGCGCGATCTATGCGTTCGCCAGCGAGCGGGCGTTCCCGCCGGCCCGGGCGGCGGACAACAGGATGGCGGTGGTCGCCGTCGGCGGATATGGCCGCGGCACGCTCGCGCCGGGCTCGGACATCGACCTTCTGTTTCTTGTGCCCGGCCGGGTCGACCAGCGCTCACGCAAAGTCGTTGAGTACGTTCTCTATCTCTTGTGGGACATGGACTTCAAAGTCGGCCACGCCACGCGGTCGGCCGAGGAATGCATTCGCCTCGCGCGGACGGACCTGACGATCCGGACGGCGGTCCTCGAGTCGCGGTTCATCACCGGCGACCGGACGCTGTTCGACGGACTGGTGTCGAAATTCGATACCGAAGTGGTGAAGGGTACGGCGGCGGAATTCGTCGGGGCCAAGCTCGCCGAACGCGACGAGCGCCACGAGAAGCAGGGCTCGTCGCGCTATCTGGTCGAGCCGAACATCAAGGACGGCAAGGGCGGCCTCCGCGACCTGCAGACGCTGTTCTGGATTGCCAAATATGTCTACCGCACCGGATCGACCGACCAACTGGTCAAGGCCGGCGTCTTCACCCGGAGCGAATTGACACGATTCATCAAGGCGGAGGATTTCCTGTGGGCGATCCGCTGCCACCTTCATTTCATGACCGGGCGCGCCGAAGACCGCCTTTTGTTCGAATATCAAAGGGCGATGGCGCAGCGGCTCGGCTACAACGATCATCCCGGTCTGGCCGACGTCGAGCGGTTCATGAAGCATTACTTCCTGACCGCCAAGGACGTCGGCGATCTGACGCGGATCTTCTGCGCCGAACTCGAGGAGCGTCACGTCAAGCAGGCACCCGGCCTCAACCGGTTTCTCCGTTCGCGGCGACGGAGACGGCAATCGCTGCCGGAAACGGATTTCATCGTCGACAACAACCGAATCAATCTGGCCGACGAGGGAGCGCTCGAGCGCGATCCGGTCAATCTCATCCGCATCTTCCACCTCGCCGATCAGCAAGGCCTGGCGTTCCACCCGGAGGCGACGCAGGCGATCCGGCGGCAACTGAAGCTGATCGATGCGGATCTCCGCAAGGATCCCGAGGCCAACAAGCTGTTCATCGAGATCCTGTCATCGCCGCGGCAACCCGAGGCGGCGCTCAGGGCGATGAACGAAACGGGCGTCCTCGGCCGGTTCATCCCCGATTTCGGCAAGATCGTCGCGATGATGCAGTTCAACATGTACCACCACTACACCGTCGACGAGCATCTGATCCGCGCGGTCGGGGAACTCTCGCGCCTCGAACATGGCGAGCTGACGCGGGAGCACCCGCTCATCGCCGAGATCCTGCCGACGATCAAGCAGCGGCTGCCGCTCTATGTCGCCGTGCTCCTGCATGACGTTGCCAAAGGCCGGCCGGAGGAACACTCGGTCGCCGGCGGCAAGGTGGCGCGGCGGCTCGGACCGCGGCTCGGGCTTTCGCCGGACGACGTGGAGACCGTCGCCTGGCTGATCGAGAAGCATCTGGCGATGAGCACATTCGCGCAGCGCCGGGATCTGCAGGACCCGAAGACGATTCAGGATTTCGCGGCGATCGTGCAGGATATCGAGCGGCTGAGGCTGCTCCTCGTGCTGACGGTGGTCGACATCCGGGCGGTCGGCCCCGGCGTCTGGAACGGCTGGAAGGGCCAGCTCCTCCGGACGCTCTACTGGGAAGCCGAGCCGCTCCTCACCGGCGGCCACAGCCAGATCAGCCGCGAGCATCGCGTCGCGGCGGCCAAGGAAGAGCTGATCGAGGCACTCGAAGGCTGGCCGGCCAAGGAGCGCGAGCGCTATGTCGACCGCCATTATCCGGCCTATCTCCTGCGCGTCGATATCGACCACAAGCTCGCCCATGCCGCGATGCTGCGAGAGTTCGACAAATCCGAGAGGCGAATTGCCACCGCCGTCGCAACGCCGTCGTTCGAGGCCGTCACCGAGATCACGATTTTGGCGCCCGATCACCCGCGCCTCTTGTCGATCATCGCCGGCGCCTGCGCCGCGGGCGGCGCCAATATTGTCGATGCGCAAATCTTCACAACCGTGGACGGGCTGGCGCTCGATACGGTGTTCATCTCCCGCGAATTCGAGCAGGATGAAGACGAACAGCGGCGCGCCACGCGGATCTGCGGATTGATCGAGGATGCCCTTGCCGGCCGCGTTCGCCTTCCCGACCGCATCGCCACACGGCAGTTGCGCGGCCGTTACAAGGCCTTCAGCGTCGACACGCGCATTCGGATCGACAATTCCTGGTCGAACAAATATACCGCGATCGAGACGTCGGGACTCGACCGGCCGGGTCTTCTCTATGGCCTCACCCGCGCGCTGTCTGACCTCAATCTCAACATCGGATCGGCGCACATCACCACCTATGGCGAGCGCGCGGTCGACGTATTCTACGTCACCGATCTCACCGGCGCGAAGATCACGAACGCCAATCGCGAGGCCGCGATCAGCAAGCGGCTGGCGACGGTGTTCGACGAGGGCGACGGCGGCGACCGAGCGACGAAGCGCGGCGCATAGACGGCGATGACCCTTTACCGATTCTCAATCGTCGGCCCGGCCATGCTGCGGGCCGGATCGGCGGGCTGACGGCACCGATGGCGCTTCTGAGGAACTTCGTCACGGTCGGCACCGGCACCGCGTTCAGCCGGCTGCTCGGCTTCGTCCGCGACGTCATGATGGCCGCGGCGCTCGGTACCGGCCCGGTGGCCGACGCGTTCTTCGTAGCGTTTCGGTTTCCCAATCTCTTCCGGCGGCTGTTCGCCGAGGGCGCCTTCAATGCCGCCTTCGTGCCGCTGTTCGGACGGGCGCTGGAGGAAGGCGGCGTGGACGCGGCGCGCCGCTTCGGAAACGAGGCGCTGAGCGCGTTGCTGACGGTGCTGCTCATCCTGATCGCGGTCGGCGAAATTGCCATGCCGGTGCTGATGTACGCGCTGGCGCCGGGCTTCGCCGAGGATCCGGAGAAATTCGACCTCGCGGTGGTCCTCACCAGGATCGCCTTTCCCTACCTCGCCCTGGTGTCGCTGATGGCGCTGTTCTCGGGCGCGCTCAACGCCCGCGGCCGGTTCGCCGCGGCCGCCTTTGCTCCGGCGCTGCTCAACGTCGCCTTCATCGTCGCCCTGGTGTTGGCGCTGTCCCTCGGCTTCGCCGAAACCGAGCAGGCGGGCGTCATCCTCGCCTGGGCGACGCTGGCCGGAGGCGTGCTGCAGCTGGTGGTCGTCATCTGGGCGGCGCGCCGCGCGGGCATCAATCTCGGCATTCTCCGGCCGCGGCTGACGCCCGGCGTCCGGAAGCTGGTCCGCCTCTTCGTGCCCGGCGCGCTCGCGGGCGGCATCACACAGATCAACATCCTTGTCGGCACCATCATCGCATCGCTGGCGCCGGGCGCGGTCTCCTACCTCTACTACGCCGAGCGGATCTACGGGCTGCCGGTCGGGATTGTCGGCGTCGCCATCGGCGTCGTGCTGCTGCCGGATCTCACGCGGCAGCTCCGGGGCGGCAATCCGGAGCAGGCGGTGCACAGTCAGAACCGGTCGCTGGAGTTCGGCATGGCGCTGACGCTTCCGGCCGCCGTGGCGCTGATCGTCCTCGCGGAACCGATCATCTCCGTGCTGTTCGAACGCGGCGCGTTCACCGCGGAAGACAGTGCGGCGAGCGCGGCGGCGCTGACCGCCTTTGCGTTCGGGCTCCCCGGCTTCGTCCTGGTGAAGGTCCTGCAGCCGGCCTTCTTCGCCCGCGAAGACACCAAGACGCCGATGTGGTTCGCCGGCGTGTCGGTGGTGGTGAATGTCGCCCTGTCGCTGGCCCTCTTCCCGGCCCTCGAACATGTCGGGATCGCGATCGCGGCGGCCGCGGCGTCGTGGGTCGATGCGGCGCTGCTCGCCGCGACACTGTGGCGGCGGCGCCAATTCGCCGTCGACGCGGCGGCGCGGCGGCGCGTGCCCCTCCTCCTCCTGGCGGCGCTGCTGATGGGGGCTGCACTCTATTTCGGCTACGAGCTGGCGAGCGGCTGGCTCGACCACCCGTCCATGGCCGTGCGGGCGGCCGGCCTTGGCGTGATCGTCGGCGGCGGAGCCATCCTCTACGGCGCCTTCGTCCAGCTGACCGGGGCGGTCGACCTCCGCCATCTGCTGCGGCGGTGGCGCCGGGTCTAGCCCGTCGCCTTGCTTCGCGGGCGCGGCTTCGCCATAACCGCGGCGCCTTCACCCGGAGACGACAAGAAGATCATGGCAGCCCAGCGCCCCCGGGTGTTTTCCGGGATCCAGCCGACCGGCAACCTTCACCTCGGCAACTACCTCGGCGCGATCGCGCGATTCGTGACGATGCAGGACGATCACGACTGCATCTATTGCGTGGTCGATCTCCATGCGATCACGCTGTGGCAGGAGCCGTCGGAGCTGGCGCACAACATCCGCGAGGTCGCGGCCGCCTTCATCGCCGCGGGCATCGACGCCGGCAAGCACATCGTCTTCAACCAAAGCCAGGTCCCACAACACGCAGAACTCAGCTGGATCTTCAATTGCGTCGCGCGTATGGGCTGGCTCAGCCGCATGACGCAGTTCAAGGAAAAGGCCGGCAAGGACCGGGAGAATGCGTCGGTCGGGCTCTTCGCCTATCCGACGCTGATGGCGGCGGATATTCTCATCTATCTTGCACGCCTCGTTCCCGTCGGCGACGACCAGAAGCAGCATCTCGAGCTCTGCCGCGACATCGCGCAGAAGTTCAACAGCGACTTCGCCGAGTCGATCGCCGCCAACGGTCACGGCGATGCGTATTTCCCGTTGCCGGAGCCGCTGATCACCGGTCCGGCAACGCGCGTGATGAGCCTCCGCGACGGAACGAAGAAGATGTCGAAATCCGACCCGTCGGACTATTCGCGGATCAATCTCACCGACGATGCCGACACGATCGCGCTGAAGTTCCGCAAGGCCAAGACCGATCCGGAACCGCTGCCGGGCGAAGAGGCCGGGCTCAAGAACCGGCCGGAAGCCGACAACCTTGTCGGCATCTATGCCGGCCTTTCCGGGACGACGAAGGCGGAGGTGCTCCGCGAGCATGGCGGCGCGCAATTCTCGGCGTTCAAGCCGGCGCTCGCCGAGCTCGCGGTCGAGAGGCTGTCACCGATCGCCCGCGAGATGCGCCGGCTGATGGCAGACCCGGCGGAGATCGACCGCACGCTTGCATCCGGCGCGAGCCGTGCGAGGGTCATCGCCGAGAAGACGATGAACGAGGTCCGCGATATCGTCGGACTGGTCCACGGAGGTTGACCCGCGCGCCGGTGAAGCCATGGTCGAACGCAAGCCGCTCCAGCCCGGCCATCGCCGCAAATTCCTCGTCGTGATCGACGAGACGCCGGAGTGCGCCAAGGCGGTGCATTTCGCGGCGCTCCGCGCCGAGCACACCAGCGGCGCGCTGGTGCTCCTCTTCGTGATCCCGCAAACCGGTTTCCAGCAGTGGAAAGGCGTGGAGAACATCATGCGCGCCGAAGCGGTCGAAAAGGCCGAATCCGCGCTTGGCCGCTATGCCGACATGGTCCGAAAATGGGCCGAGGTCGAACCGGAACAGGTGATCCGGGAAGGCGACACAAGGGAGCAGATCGCCGAACTCATCCAATCGGACGAGGATATCGCCGTCCTGGTGCTTGCCGCGGCGACCGCCAAGGAAGGGCCCGGTCCACTGATCTCGTCGCTGGTCGCCCGGGGTTCGGGGAACTTCGCGGTGCCGATCACGGTCGTGCCCGGCGGGCTCGACGAAGCGGCGATTTCCGCCATCGCCTGAGGCAAACCTTGAACATTCCACCGAGGTCGGTTATCTATTTTGAACGATTCTAATCTTATGTCCGGGCGCAGATGTTCATTCAGACCGAAATCACGCCGAATCCGGCGACGCTGAAATTCCTCCCCGGCCGCGTGGTGCTGGACGGCAACGGCACGGCCGAATTCCGCGCCGAGGGCGAGGCGGAGAAATCGCCGCTGGCGCAGCGGCTGTTCGCGATCCCCGGCGTAGCGGGCGTCTTCCTCGGCGGCGATTTCATTACCGTCACCAAGTCGGGCGGCGAATGGCAGCACCTGAAGCCGGCGGTGCTCGGCGCGATCATGGACCACTATCTGTCGGACGCGCCGGTGATGGAGACCGGAGAGGCGCAGCCGGCCGGCGCCGAAGATTATGCGCCGGAAGACGCCGAGATCGTGTCGACGATCAAGGAACTCCTCGAGACGCGGGTGCGGCCGGCGGTGGCGCAGGACGGCGGCGACATCACCTTCCGCGGCTACCGCGACGGCGTCCTCGTCCTCAACATGCGCGGCTCCTGCGCCGGCTGCCCGTCGTCGACGGCGACGCTCCGGCACGGCATCGAAAACCTGATGCGGCACTTCATCCCGGAGGTGCGCGAGGTCCAGTCGACCTAGCTTCACCGGCCGCGCCGTGCGGTCCGCGTATGCGTAAGCCGTCTCCCCCGACCGCGCCGTTGGCCTCGGCGAGCCCATGAACATTCTCGGCATCGATACGTCCCTCGAAGCCTGTTCGGTCGGGCTCGCCGTCGGCGATGTCTCGAAGGCGATCGTGCGGACCGAGACCGTCGGGCGCGGCCACGACGAACATCTGTTCGCCCTTGTCGAGGCCGCGCTGGCGGAGGCCGGCCTCGCAATCAGCGATATCGACCGCTTCGCGGTCACCATCGGCCCGGGATCCTTCACCGGCATCCGGGTCGGCGTGGCGGCCGCCCGCGGCTTCGCGCTGGTGGCGGACGCGCCGGCGGTCGGCCTGTCGACGCTGGCGGTTCATGCCGAAGCCGCACGCGGGGACGCTCGTGACCGCCAGGTCCTGTCGAGCATCCCCGCGAAGGGCGACGAGGTCTTCGCGCAGCTGTTCGGCGCTGGCGGCGAAGCGCTGACGGAGCCCGCGGTGCTCTTGCCGGTCGAGGCGGCGGCGCTGGCGGCCGATGCCGGCGCGGTGCTGGCCGGGGCCGGTTCGGCGCTGATCGCCGCGGCGGGGCCGGAATCAGGGCTCGCGGTCATTCATCAGCAATCGGCGCCGGATATGCTGTCGCTTCTCCGACTCGCGGAGCGCGCCGCCATGCCCGTGTCCTCACCGAAGCCGCTTTACGTCAAGCCGCCCAACGCCAAGCCGGCCCCGGTGATGCTGGCGAGGCGCTGACCCCTTGGCCCGGCCTGTCCGCAGCGCGATCGAGGACGCCCAGGCCGGCGACGCGCCGGCAATGGCGGATATCCATGAGCGGAGCTTCCACCGGCCATGGAGCGCGGAGGACATCTCGGCGATGCTCGCCGACAACCACACGGTCCGGGGCCTCGTGGCCCGACGCGGGGCCCGCGAGAAGGCCAGGATCGACGGCTTCCTCCTGGTGCGGAGCGCCGGCGGCGAGGCGGAAATCCTCACCGTCGCCGTCGATCCGTCGAGCCGGCGCCGCGGCGTCGGGCGCAAGCTCGTGGAGGAAGCGGCGCGGCGGGCGTATCGCGACCGCGTGGGCTCCCTGTTCCTGGAAGTGGACGAGGGCAACCGTGCCGCGGTATCTCTTTATCGCGGCCTTGGCTTTGAGATCGTGGGACAGCGGTCGCGCTATTACGACAAAGGCAATTCGCCGCCCGGCAACGCGCTCGTCATGCGCCTCAAGCTGAAATAGCCGGCCGGCCCACGGGACGCGATATATCTTGGCCCAGTCGAAGACCACCCAGACCCTGGAAGAGGTGTGCGCCGCGAAGGGCATGCGGATGACCGAGCAACGGCGTGTGATCGCACAGGTGCTCGATGCGGCGTCCGACCATCCCGACGTCGAGGAGCTCTACCGGCGCGCCTCCGAAATCGATCCGAGGATCTCGATCTCGACCGTCTATCGGACCGTGCGGCTGTTCGAGGATGCGGGCGTCGTGACGCGGCACGAGTTCCGCGACGGCCGGGCGCGCTACGAAACGATCCCCGACGAGCACCATGACCACCTGATCGACCTCAAGACCGGCAAGGTGACCGAGTTCAGGGACGATGAGATCGAGAAGCTGCAGGAGCGCATAGCTGCCAAGCTCGGCTTCCGGCTGGTCGATCACCGGCTGGAGCTCTATGGCGTTCCGTTGAAAAAGGGCGGCAAGGAGTGAAAACTCGGGGCTTGCCGCCATCAATCAGCCGTATGGGACCGTTGAGCTTGGAATCGCGCCGCCGTTGTACAACAATGCGCGCAGACTCACCTCCGGGACGGATATCGCCGTTTACAACCGCTTAATGACAGAACCTTCCCGACCGCGCCGGACAGCATTCATCCGCAGCTATGGATGCCAGATGAATGTCTACGATTCGGAGCGGATGGCAGACATCCTGGACGGCGAATACGATACGGCCGCCGGATCCGACGGCGCCGATCTCGTCATCCTCAACACCTGCCACATCCGCGAG
>CAYOBK010000087.1:0-3633 GCA_964402275.1 uncultured Bauldia sp. | reverse complement strand
GATCAGGTCCTCCTGCAGCTTGCCCTTCCCGTCCACTGGCGCGTTGGCCTGGGCGATGGTGTATTTCGCCTCCTCCATCGCCGACAGATAGACGACCTCGTCGGTGACCTTGCTGTCCTTCACCCGGCGATACGGGCTCTCGATGAAGCCGTATTGGTTGACGCGCGCGAAAGTCGCCAGCGAGTTGATCAGCCCGATATTCGGGCCTTCCGGCGTCTCGATCGGACAAATCCGGCCGTAATGGGTGGGATGCACGTCGCGCACTTCGAAGCCCGCGCGCTCGCGCGTGAGACCGCCCGGCCCCAAAGCCGACAGGCGGCGCTTGTTGGTGATCTCGGACAGCGGGTTGGTCTGGTCCATGAACTGCGACAACTGCGAGGAGCCGAAGAACTCCCGCACGGCTGCCGCCGCCGGCTTGGCATTGATCAGATCCTGCGGCATGACATGGCCGATCTCGACCGAGCTCATCCGCTCCTTGATCGCGCGTTCCATGCGCAAGAGGCCGATGCGGTACTGATTCTCCATCAGTTCGCCGACCGAGCGGACCCGGCGATTGCCGAGATTGTCGATGTCGTCGATCTCGCCCTTGCCGTCGCGGAGCTCGACCAGGGTCTTGACCACTGCAAGGATGTCTTCTTTGCGGAGCGTGCGATGCGTGTCCGGCGCGTCGAGATCGAGCCGCATGTTCATCTTGACGCGGCCGACGGCCGAGAGGTCGTAGCGCTCCGGATCGAAGAACAGCGACCGGAACATCGCCTCGGCGGTTTCGATCGTCGGCGGCTCGCCCGGCCGCATCACGCGGTAAATGTCGAACAGCGCGTCTTCGCGCGTCTCATGCTTGTCGACCGCGAGCGTGTTGCGGATGTAACCGCCCGTGGTGACGTGGTCGATGTCGAGAACGTCGACCGACTTGTAGCCGGCCTCGTGAAGCGCCTCCAATGTCTTGGCGGTGATCTCCTCACCGGCCTCGGCATGGATTTCGCCCGTCTTCGCGTCGACCATGTCGCCCGCGAGATAATGTCCCACGAGATCGTCGTCGGCGACCTTCAGCGCCTTGAGGCCTTTCTCGGCCAGCTGCCTTGCCAGCCGTGCGGTCACCTTCTTGCCGGCCTCGAGCACCACCTCGCCGGTCTTGGCGTCGATGAGGTTGCTGGTCGCCTGCATGCCGCGCATCCGCGTCGCATCAAACGGCAGCTTCCAGCCCCCGTCCATCTTCGTGTAGGTGACCTTGTCGTAGAAGGTATCGAGGATCTCCTCCCCGTCGAGGCCGAGCGCCATCAGCAGCGACGTCACCGGGATTTTCCGGCGGCGGTCGATTCGGGCATGGACGATGTCCTTGGCGTCGAACTCGATGTCGAGCCACGAGCCGCGATACGGAATGATCCGCGCCGCGAACAAGAGCTTGCCCGACGAGTGCGACTTGCCCTTGTCGTGGTCGAAGAAGACACCCGGCGAACGGTGCATCTGCGAGACGATCACGCGCTCGGTGCCGTTGACGATGAAGGTGCCGTTCGAGGTCATGAGCGGCATCTCGCCCATGTAGACCTCTTGTTCCTTGATGTCCTTGACCGACTTCGCCTGCGTGTCTTCGTCGATGTCGAACACGATCAGCCGGAGCGTCACCTTGAGCGGCGCCGAATAGGTCATGCCGCGCTGACGGCACTCGTCGACTTCGTATTTCGGCGGCTCGAAATCATAGCGGACGAACTCCAGCATCGCGGTGCTCGAGAAGTCCGAAATCGGGAACACCGACTTGAAGACGGCCTGCAGTCCGTCATCGAGACGTCCGCCCTCCGGCTCTTCGACCATCAGGAACTGATCGTAGGACGCCTTTTGAATCTCGATGAGATTCGGCATCTCCGCGACTTCCTTGATGGAGCCGAAGAACTTCCGAATACGCTTGCGACCAGTGAACGTTTCGGCCAATGTGCGCTCCTTAGATCTCTGGGAACAACGCCCCGGAATCGCAGCGCGCATGCGCTCGCCTTCCGGGACGCCGGTAAGTTTCATGCGCGGCGACGGACGCCGACGGGCGTCCGCCGAATTGTGGCCGGCGCCGTAGCGCCGGCTTCCTGTCAGTCATTCGCAACAGCAGCTATTTCAGCTCCACCTTCGCGCCGGCGCCTTCCAGCTGAGCCTTCAGCTTCGCGGCCTCGTCCTTCGTGGCGCCTTCCTTCACCGGTTTCGGCGCGCCTTCGACGAGATCTTTCGCTTCCTTCAGCCCGAGCCCGGTGATCGCACGGACTTCCTTGATCACGTTGATCTTCTGCGCACCGACCTCGGTCAGGATGACGTCGAACGAATCCTTCTCCTCGGCCGCAGCCGCGACATCGCCGCCGCCGACGGCGGCGACAGCCACCGGCACCGCCGCCGAAACGCCCCACTTCTCTTCGAGGAGCTTGGAAAGCTCGGCCGCTTCCAGCACCGTCAGGTTGGAAAGTTCATCTGCGATTTTCGATAGATCAGCCATTGTCATTATCCTTCGATCGGTTCGAACCGTTTGGTTGTCAGGCGGCTTCGTCCTTGGCGGCATATGCTCCCAGCACTCGCGCGAGCTGGCCGGCCGGCGCTTTCAGCACCTGGGCGATCCTGGTCGCCGGGGTGCTGATCATGCCGATCAGCTTGGCACGCAGTTCATCGAGCGAGGGCAGCGACGCCAGCGCCTTCACCGCGTTCGCGTCGAGTGCGTTCTTCCCCATCGCGCCGCCAAGAACCACGAGCTTCTCGTTGCCCTTGGCGAAATCGACGAACACCTTCGGCGCCGCGACCGGATCGTCCGAATAGGCGATCATGGTCGGGCCGGCGAAGAGTCCGGCGATCGACTCCGCATCGGTTCCGCGCGCCGCCAGCTTGGCCAGGCGGTTCTTCACCACCTTGGCGCCGGCGCCGGCATCGCGGATGCGGGCGCGAAGGCTCGTCATGTCAGCGACATTGAGACCGGAATAATGGGCTACGACCACGACTCCGGCCGACGAGAAAACGGCGTTGAGCTGCTGGACGAATTCGCTCTTTTCCGCTCTGTCCATGCCTTCTCCAGTTTTAGCGACACAGGTCTCAAGCGACCGGACGCCGGTTGATTTGGCTCCGTCCCGTTGCCGGGAGCGGAACCGATCCAGCCTGTCCGCCCGCGACCGACCGGGCCGCTAGGCTTGGGTTCGAACCGATCGCCCGATCGCTCGGGAAAAATCGGCCTCCCCGTCTCATGCTGGCTCCTCGTTGAGGGCTTAGGCCGGTTGCCCGGCGCCAGCAGTCTCGGACAGGATCGGGTCCGAGGCGGATCGCGCCGCAGACCCTTTCGTCGACCGCCGTCGCCGGCGACCGACAAATTCGCGAATTCAGGCGCCCAGAACGGTCGCCGGATCGACATGGATCCCGGGACCCATCGTCGACGAAATCGATACCTTCTTGACGAAGGTGCCTTTGGCGCCCGCCGGCTTCGCCTTCTGCACGGCATCGGCAAACGCCTTGATGTTCTGCTCGAGCGCCTCGGCGGCGAAACTTACCTTGCCGATACCGGCATGGATGATACCCGCCTTCTCGACGCGGAACTCGACGGCGCCGCCCTTGGCCGCCCCGACCGCCGCGGTGATGTCGGGCGTCACGGTGCCGACCTTCGGGTTCGGCATCAATCCG
>CAYOBK010000086.1:0-7391 GCA_964402275.1 uncultured Bauldia sp. | reverse complement strand
GGCGCGCCGGCTGCAATTGCCGACGGGCCAGCAAAACTCATGAATGCGTCGGTTTTGTCACCGAAATATGGCCGCCCCGCCATGAGGCGGCGTCTTGCAAATCGTGGCGGCCCCTCCTATTCAACAGGCAACCCCGACCCTAAAAGGAAAGCCTATGGCCCGCGTCACCGTCGAAGACTGCGTGGACAAGGTCGAGAATCGATTCGACCTGGTTCTTCTCTCGGCCCACCGCTCGCGGATGATCTCTGCCGGGCAGCCGGCGACCTTGCCGCGCGACAACGACAAGAATCCCGTTATCGCACTGCGGGAGATCGCGGAGGAGACAGTCTCTCCCGGCGACCTCAAGGAGGACCTTATCCATTCGCTTCAGAAACATGTCGAGGTCGACGAGCCGGAGGCCGAGCCGACGCCGCTGATTACGGCCGAAACCTATCAGGCCGAGCCGGCGGCCGCCGAGGACGACAATCTGTCCTTCGACCGGATGTCGGAGGAGGAGTTGCTGCGTGGCCTGGAGAGCATGGTGCCGCCGGACAAGTCCGACGATTTCTAGGCTTTCCGGCCACCAGAGCCTCCGAATTAGGCATGTGGTAGAATTGATCGGCCGAGAGTTGATGGCGGTCGGGGCGGCGCACTTTGCGCCGGAGCAGCATGCGTCAATACGAACTCGTCGAGCGGGTCACGCGCTACAATCCCGCCGCCGATGAGGCGTTGCTGAACAAGGCCTACGTCTACGCCATGCGGAAGCATGGCTCGCAACTTCGCGCCAGCGGCGACCCGTATTTCTCGCACCCGCTGGAAGTCGCCGCCATCCTCACCGACCTGAAGCTCGATGACGCGACCATCGCCGTCGGTCTCCTCCACGACACCATCGAAGACACCGACGCGACCCGCAGCGAAATCGACGAAATGTTCGGCGAGGACATCGGCCGCCTCGTGGAGGGCCTCACCAAGATCAAGAAGCTCGACCTCGTCTCGAAGAAAGCGGCGCAGGCCGAAAACCTCCGCAAGCTGCTTCTGGCGATTTCGGCCGACATCCGCGTGCTCCTGGTCAAGCTGGCCGACCGTCTGCACAACATGCGGACGCTTCAGCACATCCCACCCGATCGCCGGCTGCCGATCGCCGAGGAGACGCTCGAGATCTACGCGCCTCTTGCCGGCCGGATGGGCATGCAGGACATGCGCGAGGAGCTGGAGGAGCTCGCCTTCCGCGTTGTCAATCCGGAAGCCCACAAGACCATCGCCGACCGGCTGGCCGAACTCGGCGAGAAGCAGGAGGGGCTGATCCAGGAGATCGAGGCGGATCTTCACCAGCGTTTCGCCGATCGCGGCATCGACGCGGTCATTATCGGCCGGCAGAAGCGGCCCTACTCGATCTTCCGCAAGATGGAGCGCAAGGCCGTCAGCTTCGAGCAGCTGTCGGACATTTTCGGGTTCCGCGTCATCGTCAAGACCGTCGAGCAATGCTACGGCGCGTTAGGCGTCATCCACACGGCGTGGTCGAGCGTTCCCGGCCGCTTCAAGGACTACGTTTCGACGCCGAAGCAAAACGAATACCACTCCATCCACACCACCGTGATCGGCCCGAGGCATCAGCGCGTCGAATTGCAGATCCGCACCGAGGCAATGCACCAGCTCGCCGAATACGGAATCGCCGCGCACGCGCTCTACAAGGACGGCATTCGGCCGCCATCGGCGGCGGGAAACGGCGCCCGCTCGGGCAATGGCGGTGGAAACCTTCGCGGGTTCGACGCCGAAGTCCGCGCCTATGAATGGCTGCGCCGGACGATCGAGATGCTGGCGGAGGGGGACACGCCGGAGGAGTTCCTGGAGCACACCAAGCTCGAGCTGTTCCAGGATCAAGTGTTCTGCTTCACGCCGAAAGGACGCCTGATCGCGCTGCCGCGCGGCGCGACGCCGATCGACTTCGCCTACGCGGTTCACACCGACCTCGGCAACACCTGCACGGGCTGCCGCGTCAACGGCCGGCAGATACCGCTGACCAGCGAACTCAGGAACGGCGACGAGGTAGAAATAGTCAGCTCGCCGAATCAGGTGCCGCAGCCGGCCTGGGAGAACGTCGTCGTCACCGGCAAGGCGCGCTCGGCGATCCGGCGGGCGAGCCGCGAAGCGATCCGCCAACAATACGCCGGCCTCGGGCGCCATATGCTGGTCAGGGCATTCACCCGCGCGGACCTGAAATTCGACGACACCGCTCTGACCGCGGCACTGCCGCGGCTTGCGCAGCATGATTTGCAGGACATGCTGGCGGCGGTCGGCCGCGGCGAGGTTCCGACATCGAACGTGATCAAGGCGGTCTATCCCGACCACGCCGAGCCGAAGAAGGAAGCGGCCGCTCTCAAACTCCTCAGGCGCCGACGGCGGCATGATGACGCTCAGGCGATTCCGATCCGCGGCTATGAGGGCGATGTCGCGTTGCGCTTCGCGCCGGGCGGCGGCGCCGTGCCCGGCGACAGGATCGTCGGCATCCTGACGCCGGGGGAGGGCGTTACCGTCTACCCGATCCACTCGCCGGCGCTGAAGGAGTTCGACGATCAGACCGACCGCTGGATTGATCTGCGCTGGGACGTCGAGTCCGGCTCGCCGCAGCGATTTCCGGCGCGCATCGACGTCACGGCGCGCAACGAGCCGGGAACGCTCGCGCAGGTCGCCCAGATCATCGGCGCCTCGCAGGCAAATATCTCCAACATCAGGATCGTCCGCGCGGCGCGGGATTTCTCCGAGATGGTCATCGACCTCGAGGTCGCCGACCTCAAGCATCTCAACCGGGTGATCGCGGAACTGCGGAGGCAATCCGTGGTAGGCGCCGCGTCTCGCGTCGACGGCTAGGAGACACCGCTTTGCCGAACGCCCCATCGCATTTCGAGGAGGCGACCTAAGTTGCTGTTTCGGCGGCGTGAGCCTCCCGCCTTGCGCGAGCGATTGCGGATCTTTTTTCTGCCTCGGCGGAATTACGGGCGTTCTTTCAAGTATTTCGGCAAGCGGGTCATCCGCCTCTCGGCGTCGCCGCATGCGATCGCCGCAGGCGTTGCGGCGGGTGCCGCTGCGTCCTGCACGCCGTTCATCGGCTTCCACTTCCTCTTGAGCTTCGTGATTGCGTTCGTTCTGCGCGGCAACATGGTGGCGGCGGCGATCGGGACCGCGGTGGGCAACCCGCTCACCTTTCCTTTCATCTGGGTGCTGATCTACCAGATTGGCGGCTCCATTCAGGGCCTGGGCCGCGACGCGCCGTCGCGCCCCCTGCCTGAGGACTTCGTCGAGGGCATCTTCACGAATGGATGGGAGGCCATCGCGCCGCTCCTTCCCCGCATGATGATCGGTTCGATCCCGCTCGGCATCGTCACCGGCCTTGCGTTCTATCTTGTCACCCGCTGGGCGGTCGGTCTTTATCAACGGGCGCGGCGTGACCGGATTGCCGTAAGGCGCGCTGCACAGGAGGGAGTCGGGGCCGAATGAGCGTGGGTAACCGGCATCTTCGTCTCGGTTTGAACATCGACCACGTCGCGACCATCCGGAACGCGCGGGGCGGCGATCACCCGGATCCGCTGCGGGCAGCCGAGATCGCCGTCCGGGCCGGCGCCGACGGGATCACCGCGCATCTCCGCGAGGACCGCCGGCACATTTCGGACCGCGACATCGCGCGGCTCAGCGCCGAGATTCCGCTGCCGTTGAATCTCGAAATGGCCGCCAGCGAGGAGATGCTGGCGATTGCCCTTCGCCACCGGCCGCACGCCGCATGCATCGTTCCCGAACGCCGCGAGGAACGCACCACCGAAGGCGGCCTCGATGTCGCCGGCGGCAAGGCGCAGATCGCGCCGATTGTCGCCGCGCTAACCGGGGCGGGCATTCGGGTGTCGCTTTTCGTCGAGCCGGAACGCCGCCAGCTCGAGGCGGCTGTCGCGATCGGCGCGCCGGTCGTCGAACTCCACACGGGCAGCTATTGCGAGGCGTTCTTCGGCGGGGCCGACCGCTTCGATGCCGAGCGCAAGCGGATCGAGCGCGCGGCCGGCATCGGCGCGTCGCTCGGGCTCGAGATTCACGCCGGCCATGGCCTCACTTTTGACACTGTCGAGCCGATCGCGAAGATACTCCCCATCGTCGAACTCAACATCGGCCATTTCATCGTCGGAGAAGCGATCTTTGTTGGCCTCGAGGCGGCGATCGCCGGAATGCGCCGCCGGATGGACCGGGCCCGCGCCCTGGCCGAGAGCTCCGTGTCGTGATCGTCGGCCTCGGAAGCGACATCATCGACATCAACCGGATCGACCGGGCGATCGAGCGGTATGGAGAGCGCTTTCTCGAGCGCATTTTCACCGACATCGAACGGCACCGATCGGACTTCCGGGCGGAGCGCTCCGCCTCCTACGCCAAGCGCTTCGCCGCCAAGGAGGCCTGCTCCAAGGCGCTCGGTACCGGCTTGCGCGCCGGCATATTCTGGCGAGACATGGGGGTCGTCAATTTGCCGTCAGGCAAGCCGACCATGGCCCTCACCGGGGGCGCCGCCCGGAGGCTTGACGCACTGATGCCGAACGGCCACATGCCGAGCATTCACCTCACGATCACGGACGATTTCCCGCTGGCGCAAGCGTTTGTGATCATCGAAGCTGTCCCGGCCCGGCCGATCGGGCCGCGCGGCTGAATTAACCCGGCGCGTTGCGCCCCGAACGGCGAGCGGCTATCAGGGCCGTGGTTCGGGGCTTCCAGCGGACGACCGACGGAGCGGAGTGAAAATGAGCGTGGCCGACGAAAAGCCCGAGGGACCAAAGCCGGAGACGGAACAGCCGCGGGCCGCGAAAAAGAGCGGCTCGGGCCTTTGGGACACGTTCAAGATCGTCGTCCAGGCGCTGATTCTGGCGCTCCTGGTCAGGACGTTTCTGTTCCAGCCCTTCAGCATTCCCTCCGGGTCGATGGAGGATACGCTGCTGGTCGGCGACTTCCTGTTCGTGTCGAAATACGCCTACGGCTACAGCCGCTACTCGCTGCCTTTCTCGCCCGACATTCTTGGCGGCGGCCGGGTGTTCGCGTCCGAACCCGAACGCGGCGACATCGTCGTGTTCAAATGGCCGCGCGACAACGCCACGGACTACATCAAGCGCGTGATCGGCCTCCCCGGCGACCGCGTCCAGATGATCGACGGCCGCCTTCACATCAACGGTGTTCCGGTCGAGCGCGAACTGATCGAAGGCAACGAGAACGCCGGCGGATTCTCCCGCACGCTGCGATACCGCGAGACCCTGCCGAACGGCGTCAGCTACGAGATTCTCGATACCATCCCGAACGGCTCCGCCGACAACACCCAGGAATTCGTCGTCCCGGAGGGACATTACTTCATGATGGGCGACAATCGCGACAACTCGACCGACAGCCGCGTCCCCGTCGAGCGATTCGGCGTCGGCTTCGTTCCGGCGGAGAATCTCATCGGCCGCGCGGAAGTCATCTTCTTTTCCGTCGACGAAGATGCGCATGCCTGGGAGTTCTGGCGCTGGCCTTGGACGGTTCGCGGAGACCGCTTGTTCACCGGGCTGTGACGACGACCGCACCGCAACGTCAGAAGGAGCTTGAAGGGCGTATCGGTTATCGCTTCGCCGACGCCGGCCTGCTTGATCGCGCGCTCACGCATCCGAGCGCGGTCAGCGGCCGGGGCGCCGCCGGCCAGCTCGACAGCTACCAGCGGCTCGAATTCCTCGGCGATCGCGTGCTCGGCCTCGTTGTGGCGGATCTCCTGATGGCGGCCTTTCCGAGCGCCGATGAGGGCGAGCTGCACCGGCGTCACGCAGGCCTCGTCCGCAAGGAAACCTGTGCCGAAGTCGGGGCTGAGTTGGGCCTGGGCGGCGCCCTGCGGCTCGGGGAGGGCGAGGAGAATTCCGCGGGCCGCGAGAAACTCACCATCCTTGGCGACGCCTGCGAGGCGGTGATTGGCGCCATCTATGTCGACGGCGGCCTGAAACCCGCGCGGGAATTGATCGAGCGGTGCTGGCAGCGGCGGATCGCCGGCCTGGGCCGGCCGCCGCGCGACGCAAAGTCGACACTGCAGGAATGGGCGCAGGCGCAAGGCCTCCCCGTGCCGGTCTATCGCGTCACGGACGAGAGCGGCCCGGCGCACGCGCCGCGCTTCGTCGTGACCGCCGAGGTCGAAGGCCGATCGGCGGCCGTGGGAACCGGCGCCTCCAAGCGCGAGGCGGAACAGGAAGCGGCGGCGGCATTGCTGTTTCGCGAAGGCGTTTGGCCGGCCGACCGCAAATGAGCGACGAACCGGGCGGCACCGCACGCTGTGGATTTGTTGCGTTGATCGGCGCGCCGAACTCCGGGAAATCGACGCTCCTCAACCGCCTGGTCGGCGCCAAGGTATCGATCGTCACGCACAAGGTGCAGACGACCCGCACGACGATTCGCGGCATCGCCCTTCATCGCGCCTCGCAGATCATTTTCGTCGACACGCCCGGCATATTCCCGCCGAAGCGGCGACTCGACCGGGCCATGCTCGAGACCGCCTGGTCGGGCGCCCGCGATGCCGATCTCGTCGCCCTTCTGGTCGACGCGGCGAAGGGGATCGACGACGAAGTCGACGACATCCTCGACAAGCTGTCGGCGATCGCTCAGCCGAAGATGCTGGTCCTCAACAAGATCGACGCGGTCGAACGGACGAGGCTGCTGGCGCTGGCCGAGGCGGCGAACCGGAAGGTCGATTTCGGGCGCACCTTCATGGTTTCGGCGCTGACCGGCGACGGCTGCGACGACCTCCTGGCCGCAATCGCCGATGCCGTGCCGGAAGGGCCCTGGCTCTACCCCGAGGATCAGATCACGGACCTGCCGCTCCGCAGCGTCGCCGCCGAGATCACACGCGAGAAGATGCTGCTTCGCCTCCACGACGAGCTGCCATACACCTCCACCGTCGAAACCACATCGTGGCTGGACCGGCCCGACGGCTCGGTGCGGATCGAACAGACGATCTTCGTCGCGCGCGAGAATCACCGGAAGATGGTCCTCGGCAAGGGCGGCCGGACCATCAAGGCGATCTCGCAGGCGGCGCGCGCGGAGATCGCCGACGCGATCGAGCGACAGGTTCACCTCTTTCTGTTCGTCAAGGTCCGCGAGAAATGGGCCGACGACCCCGAGCGTTACCGCGAGATGGGCCTCGAATTCCCCAAGGAATGACCTCCGGCTCGTGCTATTCCTCTGCCCATGCAATGGAGAGACGAAGGCATCGTCCTCGCCACGCGCCGCCATGGCGAGACGAGCCTCATCCTCGAACTGATGACCGGGGCGCATGGCCGCCATCTCGGCCTCGTGCGCGGCGGCCGCTCTCGCCGGCGCCAGCCGTTCCTCCAGCCCGGCAACACGCTCGATGTCACCTGGCGCGCGCGGCTCGACGA
>CAYOBK010000085.1:0-1624 GCA_964402275.1 uncultured Bauldia sp. | reverse complement strand
CGGCCTGACTTGAAAGCTATCCGGTTGAATTAATTGGCACTCCCTACCGGACTCGAACCGGTGTTTCTGCCGTGAGAGGGCAGCGTCCTGGACCGCTAGACGAAGGGAGCGCAGGCGATCGGCGGCCTCCACCGGATATGCCACCCGGCCTCGCCGATGACAAGGCGAGCGCGCCCGGCTGCCGGACGTCGGCTCGTTTGCGGTCCTAGGCGGACCTTCGCGCCGCCGCGACCGCATTCCGCCGCGGCTCGGCGATGGCGCCTGCGGCCGCCGCGTCTTCGGTCTTGGCCGGTCCGCCGGTATTGGCCGTCCGCCTCGACCCGTAGCGGCGGCGCGCGGCTTCGACCGCCGCCTGGTTTCGCCGCGCCCAGGCGCCGAGCCCGATCAAGGGATCGATCAGCGTCCGGCCGAGATCGGTCAGCGCATAGTCGACCCGCGGCGGGATCGTCGGATAGACGGTGCGGCTGACGAGGCCGTCCTCTTCGTGCCCCCGCAGCGTCAGCGTCAGCATCCGCTGCGACACGCCGCCGATCGCGCGGCGGAGTTCGGTGAACCGCATCGTCCGCTCGGCAAGAAGCCCGACGACGAACACGGTCCACTTGTCGCCGATCCGTGAAAGGACCGAGGCAAGTGCCCGGCATTCCTGATGGTTCACCTGCGGACCAAGTGACAAGAATGTGCCTCCTTGTGCGACCTCGCCGGTCCCCTATTTAGCGTCGGTCACAAGATGTAACCGCAGGGCTGGGTTTTCAAGGCCCTCCGGTCACGACCGAAAAGCGCGGGCGCCTCCCGCCCGCCAACCTGGAGACTCGACGATGAGCACGATGAAGGCAGTGCAGATCAACGCTTATGGCGGCGCGGAGAATCTCGAGCTGGCCGAGGTCCCTCGGCCCGCGGCGGCGGCCGGAGAGGTCCTCGTCAGGGTCGCGGCGGCGTCGGTCAACGCGATCGACTGGAAGCTCCGCGAAGGCTTGTTCCAGCAGTATATGCCGCTGACCTTCCCGGTCGTGCCCGGCGTCGATTTCTCCGGCACCGTGGCCGAAATCGGCCCCGGCGTGACCGGCTTTGCCGTCGGCGACGAGGTGTTCGGCACCTCGCTGACCGGCACCTACGCCGAATACATAACGGTGACGGCCGCATCGATCGCCAGGAAGCCCGCCTCCGTCGACCACGTCCAGGCGGCCGCCGTGCCGCTCGTCGCCGGCACCGCCTTCCGCTCGCTGTTCGACAGCGCCGAGGGTGACAACGGCATCGGCCTCGAGCCCGGCCACACGATCCTCATCCACGGCGCCGCCGGCGGCGTCGGCACCGTCGCGGTGCAGCTCGCCAGGAACGCCGGCGCCCGCGTGATCGCGACCGGCCTTGCAGGTCAGGCCGACTATGTTCGCGGGCTCGGGGCGGAGGCTTTCATCGACACGGCGGCGCAGAAGATTACCGATGCGGCGAGCGGCGTCGACGCCGTGCTCGACCTCGTCAACGGCGAGCTCGTTCCCGATCTCCTCCGCACGCTGAAGCCCGGCGGCATCTACATGTCGTCGCTGGCGCCTGCGCCGGACGAAGCGCTCGCGGGGCTGAACGTCGTCGCCAGGACGGTCGGCCGGGGCACCGGCAAGGGGCAGCTGGA
>CAYOBK010000084.1:0-9042 GCA_964402275.1 uncultured Bauldia sp. | reverse complement strand
TGGCGCTGGCCGGGGTCGAGATGCTGGCCGTCAGCGCGCTGCCGAAGCATCCTTGGCGCGCCTAAAAATTGCGATAGAACATTGTCAGGCCCCCGGCTTAAGGGCTATAAGCCTCCTCGATTTTCCGTTGCGGCCTGCCGCCGCACGTTCGACCTTACGGGGCCGCTTTCCGGCCCCTCATTATTTGAGAGCTTTGGAGGCTAGCGATGGCTGAGGCAATCGAACTCAAGGCATGGGCGAGAGCTCGCTCAGGCAAAGGCGGCGCGCGCGCCGAGCGGCGCGAGGGGCGCGTACCCGGCACCCTCTATGGCGACAAGCAGGATCCCGAGACCATCTCGGTCGAGTACCGCGCCATCAACTACCAGCTCCACACCGGCCATTTCCAAAGCACGATCTACGTGCTCGACGTCGACGGCAAGAAGACGCGGGTAATCCCGCGCGCGGTGCAGCTCGATCCCATCCGCGACTTTCCCATCCATGTCGACTTCCTGCGGCTCGGCAAGGACGCTCTGGTGACGGTCGAGGTGCCGGTGCGGTTCTTGAACGAGGCCGCCTCGCCCGGCCTGAAACGCGGCGGCGTGCTCAACATCGTGCGCCACGAGATTCAAGTGCGCTGCCCGTCCGACGCCATCCCCGATCATTTCGAGGTCGACCTCACCGGGCTGGAGATCGGCGATGCAGTGCACATCTCGGCGCTCAAATTGCCCGAGAACGTGAAGCCGACCATCACCGAGCGCGACTTCACCGTGGCGACCATCGTCGGTCGCGCCGCTGACGAGCCCGTGGCCGGAGCGCCCACCGCCGCGGCTGCGGAGCCGGGCGCCGAGGGTGCCGAGGCTGCCGAGGGCGCCGCTGCCGAAGCGGGCGACGACAAGGACAAAGACAAGGAGAAGCCGAAGGAGCAGAAGAAGAAGTAATCTTTCTGTTCCGGCGCGACCGTCGCGCGCTTGCCTTCGTGCTTTTGAGCCTTCGTCAGGATGGCTTTGAATGAAGCTCTTTGTCGGCCTCGGCAATCCGGGCCAGGAATACGCCTTCAACCGTCACAATGTCGGCTTCATGGCGGTTGACGCCATCGCCGCCGCGTACGATTTCCCCGCTTGGCGCAAGCGCTTCTCCGGTCTTGCCGCCGAAGGACGGTTGGGGAAAGAGCCGGTGCTCCTGTTCAAGCCGCAGACCTTCATGAACGAGTCGGGCCGCGCCGTGGGCGAGGCCGCGCGTTTCTACAAGCTCGAGCTCGGCGATGTCGTGGTGTTCCATGACGAGCTCGACCTCGCGCCCGGCAAGACGCGGATCAAGCTCGGCGGCGGCGCCGGCCACAAAGGCATCCGCTCGGTGACGGCCCATCTCGGCGAGGACTACCGCCGGCTCAGGATCGGCATCGGCCATCCCGGCCACCGCGACCTCGTCAATCGCCACGTGCTGCACGATTTTTCGAAGGCCGATCTCGAATGGGTGGAGCCGCTGCTGGCGGCGATCGCGGACAACGCTGCGCTCCTCGCCGAGGGGAATGACGGCGAACTCGCCAACCGCCTGCATCGGGCCCTGGCGCAACCGGAGCCCGCTCCGGCCTCGGCCGCGGCCGGCGTTTCGAACCAGACGCGAGTCGAGCCGGCCAAGCAACCGTCGGAGGCGAAGGGACCGTTCGCCCGGCTCCGCAATCTCTTCGGAGGCGGCCGCCGATGACCTCGAACCGCGCCGCGGTCGCGAGCGTTCTGTTCCTGCTGGTCCCGCCGGGCATCGTCGCCGGACTCGTGCCGTGGCTGATCACTCGCTGGGACGCGCCGGACCTCCTCCCCTATTTCGTCGGTCTCATGGTCGGCGTCGGCGGCTTCGTCGTGTTCATCGGCATTGTCCTTCTCCTTGATTGCTTCATCCGCTTCGTGCGCGAGGGGAGCGGCACGCCGATGCCGTGGATGCCGACCGAAGGCATGATCGCCAGCGGCCCGTACCGCTACGTCCGCAACCCGATGTATGTCGCGGTCGTGGCGATCATCCTCGGCCAGGCGATCCTGTTCTGGAGCCTGCCGCTCGCCGGCTACGCCGCCGCCGTGTGGATCGTGTTCCATCTTTTTGTGCTGCTCGTCGAGGAGCCGTCGCTCCGCCGCGCTTTCGGCCCCCCCTACGAGCGCTACGCCGCCGTGGTTCCGCGCTGGATCCCGCGCGTTCCGCCGCCCGCCGGCGCAACGCCCTAGGGTCGGCGCGCCGATGGGTTTCAAATGCGGCATTGTCGGCCTCCCCAATGTCGGGAAATCGACGTTGTTCAACGCGCTGACGAGGACCGCCGCGGCGCAGGCGGCGAAGTATCCCTTCACCACGATCGAACCGAATTCCGGCGAGGTCGCCGTCCCCGATCCCCGCCTCGACAGGATCGCGGCGATCGCCAAATCGGCGCAGGTGATCCCGACGCGAATCACCTTCGTCGACATCGCCGGCCTCGTCCGCGGCGCCTCGAAGGGCGAAGGCCTCGGCAACCAGTTCCTCGCCAACATCCGCGAGGTCGACGCGATCGCGCATGTGCTGCGCTGCTTCGACGAGGGAGACGTCACCCATGTCGAAGGCCGCATCGATCCGATCGCCGACGCCGAGACCGTCGAGACCGAATTGATGCTCGCCGATCTTGAAAGTCTCGAACGGCGCATCGGGCCGTTGAAGAAGAAGGCCGCGACCGGCGACAAGGAGGCGAGGCGGCTCGCGCCGGTGATGGAAGCCGCGCTCGCCCTACTGCGCGACGGCAAGGCGGCTCGGTTGCTGGAGACCACGCCGGAAGACGCCACGCTTCTCGCCGGCCTCAATCTGCTGACGTCGAAGCCGGTGCTCTATGTCGCGAATGTCGGGGAGGCGTCGGCGGGGGCCGACAACGCCTATTCGGCGCGCGTCGAGGCGATGGCGAAGGCGGAAGGCGCGGGCTCCGTCGTCATCTCGGCGGCGATCGAAGCCGAGATCGCGCAGCTCGATCCGGCCGAGCAGAAGGATTACCTCGCCGCGCTCGGCCTCGAAGAGCCGGGGCTCGACCGCCTGATCCGCGCCGGCTACGAGCTTCTCGGCCTCATCACCTTCTTCACCGCCGGGCCGAAGGAATCGCGCGCCTGGACGGTAGCGCGCGGCACCAGGGCGCCTGCCGCGGCCGGCGCGATCCATACCGACTTCGAGCGCGGCTTCATCCGCGCCCAGACCATCGCCTATGACGATTATGTGGGCCTGGGCGGCAAACAGGCGGCGAAGGACGCCGGCAAGGCGCGCGACGAGGGCAAGGATTACGTCGTCGCCGACGGCGATGTGCTCCTGTTCAAATTCGCGGTGTGAGGGCGCGCCGGTAGTACTCAGGTCTGAGATCCTGCTCACGACCGTCAGCGCCACAAACCGGCTAGTGCCGCAAGCTGTTTCGAACAGCTGCAGAACGAGTGTACCTGCAATTGGGGTAGTTCGAGCAACCAAAGAACGTCCCAAATTGTCCGCTGCGTTTCACCAAATGGCCACCGCATCCTTCCATCGGACATCCAGTATTTGCCGTTGCCTCTGTACTGAAGTTTGATCGTCCTTTTCTATAATTCCGCTTCTTGAATTCCCATGGATGAAGGTTGTCTTCGAGAGCCCATATTCCACGTTTGTGATGTCGGGCATCTTCCAGCGCGTCAAAGTACCGGTCATCCGGCCCGTAGCGCTCAAGCACCCATGCCCAGCCATTCAAAACCATTCAGCTCGATGTTCCTCGTGACTAGCAGACGTCCACCAAGTGTCTTTGCTCTGTGGAGGCGGTTTGCTGAGGTCCTGAACTCCCCACCAGAGTACTCTTGTGTCAGATAGGGAACGCAGACAATCCGACCGTAACGGTCAACCAATCTGCCCGTATCCATCTTCTTCAGAACGACAAGCTCTACCGTTTGATCGCTGATCAATGAGGCAAGGAAATCTTTGGCTTCACGCCCGCCCGGTTGCCTCAGTTCCGGCGCGTCGATGAAGCCGAAGCGGATGGCGGCTTCAAACTCGGTGTGGTCGTCTTGATTGCCGGTGAACTCACGCCTCCTAATTCTGGTAAGAAATCCGTCACCATCAAACACCTTCAAAACAGGTACTTCAATTGTACCTGTTCCTGGGTTTTCTGGCGCAATAACGACAACGTCATCCATAGCCCAACAGCAATAGACGGATGCAGGTAGTCGAAACCTTAATGTCAAAGAGTACGACGCCCCAATGAGCGGTGGCACGCCCCACGTATAACCGTGGTGAACATCCTCGCCAGAACGCACCAGAGAGCCAACGGCGGCTTCATCGACCGGATGGATGCCCAGCAGTTGCACGTTGACCTTCCGCCCACGCCCACGCGGAGGCTCAAGCTGTGCTTCTGGCGGCCAGTCCTGTGCGGCGGTGCATTTTCGCCTATCGTGGCGCTCTCCGAAGACTGGGAGGGAGGAAACAAGCGATGAAGGTGCGAGACTTCATGGAGCAGGCGGCAAAGCGCCTGGCCGTGGTCGAACCCGATTTGGACGTTCACGGTGTCGCCGGGTTGCTGGCGAAGCCGGGCATCGACCTCGTCGTCGTCACCGGCAAGGACGGCGAGATGCTCGGCGTGGTCACCGACAGCGACATCGTTTCCTGGGTCGCCGATGAAGGCGCCGGCGCCGCGCCGGCCGCGACCGCCGGGGAATTGATGTCGACGAAGATCTTCTCTTGCACCGCGGGAGAGGTTTTCGGGAGCGTGATCGAGCGGGCCGTCAACCGCGGCCACAAGCACTTTCCGGTTCTCGACGACCGCCGCCGCCCGATCGGCGTCGTCTACGTTTCCGACGCGCTCATCGCCCTGCACCGGGAGAACCAGCTCTCGCCCGACACGCTCGTGGAATACATACACGGCGCCGGCTACCGCTAGCGGCGGGAACGCTACGGCCCGCCGAGCTGCTGCCGGACGAAGGCGCGGATGTCGTCGGTGATTTCGAGCGGCTCCGGCCCGGGGACGTCGAAGAGCGGCAACCCGCCATAGCCGAAGAGGAGCGGCGTGTTGCCGTAGTCGCAGTCGAAGCCGAGCGGCAGGAGGTCGGCGGCCCGGCGCGCCAGTTCGTTGGCGTCCGCCACCGCCCGGGCGTCGATGAGCGCAACCTGGCACGCCGGCGACGCGACCCGCGTCACCACCAGCACTTCGCCCTCGCCGCCGAGCGGCCCGATGCCGCTGACGAAGTAGCGGAGGATCGTCGCGATCGGCTGGCCGGTTTCGTCGAGCCGCCATTCGAGCACATCGTTGATCGCGTTGGCCGGCTCCGGCGTCTGATAGATCGCCGGCTCGGCATCGGGCACGAAGCCGTAGCTGACGTAGAAATGGCCGCCGGCCTCGATCACCAGAACGGCGAGGCCGGCATAGCCGTCGCAGACCCAGACAAGCGGCGCCTCCCCGCGGTCCGCCGGCATCGCCGCGCAGGCGGCAAGGTCGAGGCTGGTATAGACGCTCTCCTGCGCCGCGGCGGGATGGGCAATGAGCGCCGCGCCGACGACAGCAGCCGGGACCGAGATTGCCCGCCAAGTCATTGTCTTAGTCCCCCGCTGGTCCAAGTCCTGCGGACGATACCAGAAATGCGATCGTGTTCGCAGCAAAGCCACCCTACCCCCCGACCGTTACCGGCTCGAGCCGTGCCTTCGCCGCCGCGTGCGTCGCCTCCATCGCCCGGCGGAGGCGCTTTTCGGCCACGAGCTTCTCGATCAGGAGCCCGAGCGGCCTGAGCGGCCCCGGCATCGCGCGGAACGAGAGGATGTGCACCAGCACGCTATAGCCGCCGCGCCATTCGACGATCGCCTCGACCGTGACCTCGCCGAGCGTCGGCACCTTGCCTTCGAGCACCATCCGGTGCGGCGGCTGGAACGCCGTCACCCGCCACTTCGTCTCGCGCCGTCCGCTGCGCTCGGTGTAAAGGCTCATCGCCCGGAGCGGCGAATGCGAAAAGGTGACCGCGCCGCCGGCGAACCGGTTCCATTCGGGGAAACGCTCGACGTCGGCGAGGAGCGCGAACACCTTCTCGGCCGGCGCTTCGATCGGCGTGGCAATTGAAACGACGCCCATCCTCGCCCTTCCGGCCGCCTTGAACGCATCAACGTTAACAGAAGGACCGCAACGCGAACAAACGCTGTCCGAATCAGTGACCGGCGCCGGTTGCCGTTTTGATCACGGCTAGATGTTGCACGTTGCCGCGCGGCGAAGCGCAAGCCGGCCGTGTCGGATTTGCCGCAGCAATGCGTGTGTTAACCTTCGCGTCTCCGGATGGGACATTGAGCGGTCCGCCGTCGCGGTTCGCCGGCCCTTCAAGGCGAACCCCCGCGCGACCCACGCCGCCGGGCGCGGCTAGGGCTCGAAGACGACCGCGCCGCGGGCGGGGGCGTCTTCGAATTCGCCGGTCCGCACGATGCGAAAGGCGGCGATCGCGCCGCCGTCGATCGCCGCCAGGAGGGCCGGATCGAGATTGCGGAATTGCGGGTGGTCGATGACGGCTTCGGGCGCCATCGGCTCGATCGTGAAGCGGTCCGCGGCGAAAGTCTGGTCGAGCGCGGCGGCGCGGAGATTGGTCAGGAAGTCGGCGTCGAACACGATCGCCCCGTCGAAATCGACGCTGGCGAGCCCGGCTTCGCCGAAGTCGCATTCATAAAGCACGGCATTGCGGAAGGTCGCCGCCCCAAGCTCGGCGCCGGTGAAATCGGCGCCAACGATGAGCGCGCCGTCGAAATTGGCGGCCACGCCGCGCACCGCGCGGAAGCTCGAGCCGATGATCGCGGCGCCGGCAAAATCGGCGCCGTTCATCTCGGTGTACCAGAACGGCGTCCCGGGCAGCGGCGTATACGGCGCCTCGAGATCGGCGCCGGCCACCGAATCGAAAACGACGCCGGTGACGTTCGAACCGCGGAACCGGGCATGGTCGAGAAGCCCGGCCCGGAAATCCACGGCATCGAAATCGACGCCGGAGAAATCCGCGAAGCGCAGCATCGCGTGGCGGAACGACATCCCGGCCATCAGCGGCTGACGCAGCTCGGCGAAGGAGAAATCGGCGCCGGCATAAGTGAGCATGACGGTTTCCCGGATGCCCGAGTTGTAGAGCAGCGTGATGATCTGACCCCGCTCGGGACTGACCTCGCGGTCGGTCAGCGCGTCGGTCGGCGTGCCGAGTTCGGCGAGCGGACGCGCCAGCGGCTGCGTCTCCTGCCACCGCTCATACTGGGCAAGCGTGCCCGGGAGATCGGTTCGCCGCGCCAGCGCCGTGATGATGATCTCGATATTGCTGAGGTCGGCGTTGGCCGACAGGAGGTGGCGATAGGGCCGCGCCGAATTGGTGGCGGCGATGATCCTGGCGCGGAGTGCGCTCGACAATTCCGCGGCGTCGAAGGTCGCGTCCTGACGGCCGTCGGCGGCGAGAACCGCGGTCTCCTCGCCCAGCGCTTCACCGATGGCGAGGATCTCCGGCACGATCGCCGTCGAGCGCTGCGCCTCGCCGAGCTGGATTTGCGCCTGCATCAGCGTCGTCTGGTCGCTGATCCGCTGGTTCTGCTCCGCCAGGAGCACGCTCTGATCGCGCAGCAGCTGGTTCTGCTGGAACAGGAGCGCCGCGCCGGCGAGCGCCGCGATGGCCACCACCAGCGCGGTCACCGTCGCCAGCATCCAGCGCCGCGTCATGATCCAGGCGTATCGGGCGACGGCGATCTCGGCGAAATCGCGCGCCGAACTCATCGCCTCGGGCACCTTGCGCTCGGCCACGAAGCGGGCGACATCGCCGAGCGGTCCGGCGAGGCGCGTCGCCTCGATGGCGCCGCGACGGAACAGCGCCGCCCAGATCCGCCGCCGGTAGACAAGGACGATTGCGGCAACCGCCAGAAGCACGATCAGCGCCGCCATCATGCCGCCGAGCACCGGCACGGCGTTGTCGACGAGGAAGCCGACGCCGAGCGTCGCCGCCGGGAAGCCGATCGCGACGCCGAGCATGAACACCAGGAGCGCCATCAGGCCGTTGGACAGGAATCCGCCCTCAGCGGAATCGAACCCGCGCCGGCGCCCGGTCACGCCCGCGCCTTCCGGCTCGTCAGCCTTGGCTTCGGCCACGGTCCATCTCTCCTGCCGGCGGCGAGCTTAGCCCTAAACGCCCACGCGCTAAAACGGAAACGGCTCCCGCGCAACCTCCGGTTCGGCCGCCTCGCCCCGGAGTTGCCGGCCGGCCAATTGTTTCCCCGACATCGCCTTGATGCGGTCCAAGGGCGGACTCAATCCCGCGCCTAACTGCCGCCCGGGCGTCACCGACGGGGGCTGCTCTCAAAATGTGAGGAGTGCCAAAACAATGAAACTCAACCGTATCGCCGCAGCCGGAACCGCAATCGCTCTCGCTCTCGCATGGGCGACCTCCCCCTTGGCGCAAATGGCGCCAAGCGCCTTCACGCCCGAGAACGTTGCCCCGGATGCCCCGTTCGGCGAGCTGCCGATCGACGCGGCCACCGTCGACCTCGCCAACATCGCGGGCTTGATGGCCGGCCTCACTCCGGAGCAGCAGCTCGAGCTGCAGCAGCGTTGTGCCGTCGTCGCCGGGAATGCCGCGGCCTATCCGGTCGAGGCGGTGGTCCTGTGCGAAGCGGTCATCGCGGCGGCCGGCGCCCCGGCGATGTAGGCGGACCCCTATTCGCGCTTCGGCCCGGGCGGATTTTCCGCCCGGGCCGTTTTCGCCATGGCCTCACCTGTCGCGGCGAAGCCCGTCGAGGGTGACGGCGACCAGACGCCGGACGGCGGTCCTGTCCTTCAGCTGCACGGCACCGGCAAGCGCATTCAGGCAATAGGCGGCCAATTCTTCAGCCGGAACGTCGCTCCTGACATCGCCGGCCCTGGCGGCCTCGTTCAGCAAATCACGAATCATCTCCCGCACCTTGTTCCGCGCCTGCCCGACATGGTCGTCCCGATGGAGGAACGCCGCGAGTTCGGCGTCGGCATGGTCGCGGGTCTGGCGCGAAATGAGCGCGTACGCTTCGAGCACCGCCTCGAGCCGCGCGCCCTCCTTCGCCCGGTCGCGAATTTGCGCCAGCTGGCCGAGA
>CAYOBK010000083.1:0-11493 GCA_964402275.1 uncultured Bauldia sp. | reverse complement strand
GGCCGCCACCAGAAAGACCCAGTACACCTGCTCGTAAGCCATAAGTCACACCTGCTCGAAAGCAATGGTGGGACGTTACCCGCCCGTGCATGACAGGACGCTGACGACGGCGCTCGGCTATCGGACAAAAAACACTGTTGGACAATGGCTTGGCGAAAGTCGCTGCCGCCGTGAGCGGTCACTTGGTCGTGATCTTCGGACCCTGCCGGAGCGCGCGGAAATCGCCGGGATACTGACCCTCGGAAATCATCCGATATCGCGACGACGCCATCCGGGGTCGGACGGGCTCGACGCCCCCCAAAAAGGCGTCGGGCCCCGACGGATGCAATCCATCGGGGCCCGGCGCTTTTGCCGAAGGACAGGGGGTATCCGCCTCCGGTGTTCTTTACAGCAGCTGGATCGAGAAGACCCGCGTCGACACGACGGGCATGCTCTGCCGGATGACCAGGCAGCTGCCCGTAAGGTTGGCGTTGTCGCAGACCAGCGCCGAGACCTGGCCGATCACCTGGATCGAGGCGATGCGGTCGGCCCATTCGCCAAGTAGCGGCAGGAAGCCGTTGCCCACATAGAGGCAGAAGCTCTGGCCACCGAAATTCGGCAACGTATAGAAGCACACCTGCGGCGTGCCCGGTCCGATTGCGCCGGTGAAGCGCGGGTCGAGCAGCGGGCCACCGCCGCCGCCACCACCGCCACCGCCGGGACCACCGCCGCAGGGGCCGCCGCCGCCGGGGCCACCGCCACCACCGCCGCCGCCGGGGCTGCCACCGCCGCCGCCGCCGATTCCGATGTTGACTCCGATGCCGGCACCGCCTTCGTCGCAGTCATTGCCGAGCCCGAGGCAGATATTGGTCTCATCGAGGCCGAGATCCACGTCGAGATCGGCTTCGCCTTCCGTGACGTCCTCAACGCCATCTTCACCGCCGTCGATGAGGTCGTTCACCTCGTCGAGAACGTCGTCGACAAGGTCGCCAAGTCCGCCCAGGCCGCCAAGTTGGGCCGAGGCCACTGACGGGATCAAGGCGAACGCTGCGGCTGCAACGCCAAGTTTCAAAGCCCCTTTCACAGTCACTTTCATTGCGTCCTCCTCGGACAAAAAGTCAGTCCGCCTGCCGCAACCCCGGACCAACAAGTTTTACGATTATCCCTGGACCTTGCGCCTTGAGCCCGGATGATGACTCCGGGCTCTTGCGCCTCGGTTGCGGCAGTTGGTATCAGTCTCGACGCGATCTTTGCTTTTGGTTATCCGAACTGCGTGCCGATTCTATCCGTGAGAGGATCCGGATACCATGGAAATGGCGGCAATAAGCCATTCATGCGTTAAGGTTTGTCGGTTGTAAGAGTAAAGAGCAACGCAACCTGGATACGTCGGGTTAGCTTAACGAAGACATCTATTGGTTGTGCATCGGTTGTACCGATCAACTGAGTCTTGCAGGAATTGAGCCGCCTCCGACTCAATTTGCGGTTTAACTTGGGACGAATGCCGGCGAATTCGAAGCGGACGATTCGAGGGTCTTGGCCGGGCCGCGGCGCGGGCGAGCGAAGCACACGTTTTGCTCGAAATCGAAGCGAAAGGCTAGGTTCTGCGACGTTGCCTGGCGGCCAGCGTGCGCAGACGCAGCGCGTTGAGGCGGATGAAGCCCGCGGCGTCCTTTTGATTGTAAGCGCCGCGATCGTCCTCGAACGTCACGAGGGCGTCCGAATAAAGCGACTGCGGCGACTTCCGGCCGCTGACGATGACGTTGCCCTTGTAGAGCTTCAGCCGCACCGTTCCTTCGACCCTCGCCTGGCTTTTGTCGGCCATCGCCTGGATCATCTCGCGCTCCGGCGAGAACCAGAAGCCGTAATAGACGAGCTCCGCGTAGCGCGGCATCAGCGAATCCTTGAGATGCGCCGCCTCGCGATCGAGTGTCAGCGATTCGATCGCCCGATGCGCCGCGGCGAGGATCGTCCCGCCCGGCGTCTCGTAGACGCCGCGCGACTTCATCCCGACGAAACGGTTCTCGACGAGATCGACCCGGCCGATGCCGTTGTCTCGGCCGAGATCGTTGAGTGCGGCGAGAAGCGTCGCCGGGCTCATCGCCTTGCTGTCGAGCGAAACCGCGTCGCCATTCTCGAAGCCGATCTCGACAATCGTCGCCTTGTCGGGCGCGTCTTCCGGCGCCACGGTCCGCTGGAAGACATAGTCCGGCGGCGCCGCCCACGGATCTTCGAGTACCTTTCCTTCCGACGACGAATGCAGGAGGTTGGCGTCGACCGAGAACGGCGCCTCGCCGCGCTTGTCCTTCGGTACCGGGATCTGGTGTTTCTCGGCGAAGTCGACGAGATCGCTGCGTGAGGTGAAATCCCACTCGCGCCAGGGCGCGATCACTTTGATGTCGGGATTGAGCGCGTACGCGCAGAGCTCGAATCGCACCTGATCGTTGCCCTTGCCGGTCGCGCCATGCGCGATCGCATCGGCGCCGGACTTCGCGGCGATCTCGACCAGCCGTTTGGCGATCAGCGGCCGCGCGATCGAGGTGCCGAGGAGATAGACGCCTTCGTATAGTGCGTTCATCCGGAACATCGGGAAGACGTAGTCGCGGACGAACTCCTCGCGGAGATCCTCGATATGGATCTCGCGGACCCCCATCATCTCGGCTTTTTTCCGCGCCGGCTCCAGTTCCTCGCCCTGGCCGAGATCGGCGGTGAAGGTCACCACCTCGCAGCCATAGGTTATCTCGAGCCATTTGAGGATGATCGAGGTGTCGAGCCCGCCGGAATAGGCGAGAACCACTTTTTTGATGTCGGTCATGATTGCCGTCGCCCGCGTCGGAGGGTCGCGGGCTTATAGGACGCGGGGCCAGCCGCCAGCAACCGGCGCCTATTGCGGGAACAGCCTGAAGCGCTTTCCGCGCGACGGTTCCGCGTTCTCGGGTTGCGATTCTCCAGCCGGCTCGGGGCCGGGATCGTCCGGCTGACGGCTCGGCCCGATGACCGCAATCGCTGTTTGCCGTCCTGCGCCGCCCTGCTTCTCCCGCGGCGGTTCCGTTGGGCCGGGAGCCTCGGTCGGCTCCGGCGTGCCGGCCGGTTCGGGCGTTGCCGGTTCGCCTTCGGCCGGCGTCTCGGCGGCGTGCTCGCCGGTTGGTTCGCCGGAAGGCGGCGGAGAAATGTCGCGCATCGCCGGCAGCGTTTCCGCCTCCTCCTCGACCGCCGGCAGCCGGTCCGCCGGCACCTTCCATTCGAAGGCGTCGATCCGCCCGGAGATCGGCGACACCGGCTCCCAATGATCGAACACGTATCCGTCCGCGGTCCACGTCGGGTCGCGCGGCGCCCGCACCGCGCGGCTCAGCCAGTCGCGCGCGCGGCCGATATCGTTGTGCTCCGTCTCCTCGATCTCAGCCATCATGACATAGGCGCGGCCGGTCGGACTGGTTGCCAATATGCCCCGGAGCTCCTCGCGCGCGGCGGCCCAGTCCTGCGCGTCGATCGCGGCCCGCGCGATCGCCAGCCGTCCCTCGATGTGATTGGCCCGGATCTTCGCCAGATGCGTGATCCGTTTCAGCCGGTCCCGTCCGGACTCTCCGGAGCGGACGTCCATATAGGCGCCGGCGAGGTCGGGATGCGGCTCGATCCGCCACGTCGTCTCCAATACCTTCATCGCCTTCTTCTGGTCGCCGAGCCGCGTCGCCAGGCGCGCCGCGACAACGGCCGCCGGCACCAGTTCCGGCGCGAGCCGGTGCGCTTCGAACGCGACGTCGCGCGCCGCCTCCGGATCCCGATTCTCCAGTTCCATCGCCCGCGCCACCCGCAACACGGCGCCGAGCCGTTTCGCGCGGTTCGCGTCGATTGCGCCGGCCGCCGACAGGTTCGTCAGCGTGGTCAGCGCATCCGCCCACTCGCCGTCCGCCGCTTGGTATTCGAGCAAAGCCGTGCCGGCCCAGCCGAGGCCCGGCTTCTCCCGGTCGGCGGCTTCGGCGAAACTGCGAGCCGCTTCCGCATCGCCGCGGCGGCGCGCCTCGTTGAACAGGCCGCGGTAGCCCAGCACGCGCATCTTCGGCTTGGCGAGCATCGCTTCGAACGCGGCCCGAGCGCCCATCTCGTCGCCGGTGAGCTGCGCGGTCTGCGCCGTCAGCAGCAGCGTCAGTTCATCGCCTTGCGCATAGTAGCGCGACTCCGCGGCGTAGTAGGAAGCAAGGCTCGGATCGCCCGAACCGACGGCGACGAAGCCCTCCGTGAGGGCCTTTTGCCCTGCTTCCCGCCGTCGTTCGGCGGCTTGCCGGCTGATCTGACCCGGTGCCCGCACGATGCCGCGGATCACCAGCCAAATGACGCGGCCAAGAACCAGCACCGCGACGATCGCGACCGCGGCCGCCATCACCGTCGTGCGGATATCGTATTCCTGGAAGCTGAGCGTCAGCGAGCCGGGATTGTCCGCCAGCCAGGCGAAACCGACCGCCAACGCAAACACGAGCAATACATAGATGACGACCCGGATCATCGCGCCACGATCATTCCACCTGGCGCCTTTGCACCGCCGCCTCGAGCGCGTCGACGGCGGCTTCGAGCGCGATCCGCGCTTCGGCTCGGGCAGCCCACTCGGCCGAGGCGGCAAGGCCTGCCTCCGGCAGCCCGAGACGTTCCTCGAGCGCGATTTCGAGATCGCCCGCATCGAGCGCGGCCTGCATCCGCGACAGAATCGCCCCCGGCGTGTCGCCCTCGACCGGCACCGTTGGCGTGACCGTGACGATGCCGCGGGCGTTGTTCCACAGGCGGTCCCAGAAGCCCCCCTCCGGATCGCCCTCGGTCGTTGCCGTCAGGATTGCCTCCGCCGTATCGCCGAACGCCGCCGCCAGCTCCGCGCGGCTCGGAACGCCGGCAACGGCGGCTTCGTCGAGCGCGTCAATTGCCGCCGCATCAACGCCGAGCTGGGCGAGAATGGCAAGTTCGTCCGAGAACACATCGCCGCGTTCCGCCGCCGCCCGCACATTGTTGAAGGCCAGGAGACGCGCCGCGCCCGTGGCGCGGTCGCGCTCCGCCGCGTCGGCCGCCAGCGCCGCCGTTTCGTCGGTCAACGCGCCGACCGTGGCGGCGATTTCGCCGAGTTGCCGCTGCACCTCGAACAATAGCTCCGGCGGGCCGGCGGTCTCCAGGAGCGCGATCCGCGCCGACAATGCGTTGATCTCCTCGCCGAGCTGCGCCGCTGCTTCCGGATCGCCGGCCGCCGCTGCATCCGCGACCACATCCCGCCGCAGCGCGTCGAGATCCATGACAATTTCCGCTTGCGCCGCGCGGTCGGCGTCCATGGCCGCCGCCAATCCGTCGACCGCCTGCCGGATCGCGCCGATCTCGGCGGCGATCGCCTCCAATGCCGCGACCCGCGCCGTCAACGGTGCGACATTGGGCGGTTCGTTCGCTGCCACCGTCCGGCGCAATTCCTCGATCTCGACACCGAGGCGTTCGGTCTCGGCCAGCGCGTCGTTTGCGAGATTCCGACCCGGTGACGGCAGCCAGTCGGTGAACATCAGCAGATAGCCGCCGAGAAGCACCACCAGCGCGCCGATCGCGGCAAAGCCGATGAGGCTGAGCGGACTGCCGGCGCGCGGCGGCGGTTCGGCGACGCGGTCGCCGGAGCGGGGGCGCGATCCGCTCGCCGCGGACTTCGCGCCGGGGCCGGCTGTGGCATCTTCGCCGGCCGTGCTGACCGGCACCTTGGGACCGCTGGCCGGAACGTCGGATGTCCGACGCGTGATCTGGTCGGAAGGCACGTCTATCGTCACGCTGCCGCGACGGCGACCCCTTTCGATCGACGCGTCGGATTCGCGCTTCGTTTCGGGTTCATCGGCCGCCATCGACGCCCACCAGTCCTTGTGTCATCTCGTGACCGGGCCGCCCGCCCGAACCGAACTCGCACACCCCTTCGTCATGCTTTCCCGCCGTTTGCGGCCCCGACGGCGCGCATCATCGCGTCCTCATTTGCCGCCTCGGCAACGATCAGCCGGCCGACATCGATCCCGCCGAACGCCTGGGCAATCGGCGAGGATAGAACAAATACCGCCAATTCGCGCAACGCCGTGGTCAGACCGGCCCCGGCAAGAAGGTCCAAAAACACCGCGGCGCTGCGCTTCGAGTAAAGAAGAACGCCGTCGACTCGCCCCGAAGCCAGGGACGTCGCCACTGGTGGGTCCAACGCTCGCGCCGCGACCATGCGGTAGGCGGTGACCGTTTCGACGTCGAAGCCCGCCGCGTCGAGGGCTTCTTCCATCGCCGGAGAGCGGATCTCCGCCGCGGCAAAGAGCAGTCTTCCGTTGCCGCGACCAAACGTGCCGATGATCAGCCCGGCCAGCGCGACGCCGTCGCCGTCGGCCGGCCTGACGTCGGTGAAGCCGGCTGCCGCGGCCGCATCGGCCGTCGCCGAACCGACGGCAAACACCGGGCGCGAATGCCAATCGGCCGAGCGCGGCCATGACGCCAAGGCGCGCGCGCCGTTGCGGCTGGCGAGAATGATCGCCGCGGGATCCCTGACGTCGTCGGGCGCCGGCAATGTCTCCATGGTGAGGAGCGGCTGCACAACGACGTCGTGCCCGAGCGCTCTCAGCCGCGACGCGGTGCGTTCGGCGTCCGGCTCCGGCCTGGTGACGAGCAGTCGCATCGTCACGCCGTTCCGAAAAAATCCGGGCCGCCGCGCCGCGCCAGTTCCTCGCCGGCGTCGCGCCCGATCGCCGCGGCGTCACTCAGATTGCCAGTCCGCTCGATCCGGTGGAACGCCCGCCCGTCGGTGGTGACGATAATCCCGCGAATGCCGATGACGTCCCGGTCGATCCGCGCCAGACCGCCGATCGGCGTGCGGCACGAACCATCAAGCGCCGCCAGGAATGCGCGCTCCGCTTCGATGCAGATGAAAGTCGCCGGATCGTTGATCGGCGCAATCAGCTCGCGGATCCGGTCGTCGGATGCGCGCACCTCGACCGCGATCGCACCCTGTCCGACAGCCGGCAGAAAATCGCCGAGCTCGATCACGCTCGTCGCCCTGTCGGCCATACCGAGGCGTTTCAGCCCGGCAAGCGCGAGCATGGTGGCGTCGGCGACCCCCTCTTCGAGCTTGCGCAGGCGCGTGGCGACATTGCCTCTGAAATCGATGACCTTGAGATCGGGCCGGAGCATCAGCGCCAACGCCTTCCGGCGGAGCGACGACGTGCCGAGGACCGCGCCGTGGGGGAGTTCCGACAGGATCGTCGCACGCGGCGAAATGAAGGCATCACGGACATCCTCGCGCGGCAGCGTGGCGCCGATCACAAGGCCGGGCGGGAGCTCGGTCTGAAGATCCTTGGCCGAGTGCACGGCGAGGTCGATCGCGCCGTCGAGGAGCGCCGTTTCGATCTCCTTGGTGAACAGCCCCTTGCCGCCGAACCCCGCGAGCGGCCGGTCGGCGATCGCATCGCCCGCCGTTTTGTAGGTGACGATCTCGACCGCGCCCTCGTCCCAGCCATGCGCCCCGGCAAGCCGGGCCGCCGCCTCGCGCGCCTGCGCCATCGCCAGCGGGCTGCCGCGCGTACCGAGGCGAAGTCGTGGCTTTGCTCCTTGTGTCAGGCCGAACCTCCATTGCGGATCGGGGTCAGGTACCAAATATGGCCGTCCGCAAATAGGTTTGACAGGCCCTTGCCACCTCTGACACGTGACGGCCGAAATGCGTGTTCTTGGCATCGAGACCAGCTGTGATGAGACCGCCGCGGCCGTCGTTGAGGGCGGAGGCGACGGTCCCGGCACCATTCTGGGACAGGTCGTGCTCAGCCAGGCCGATCACGCCGCCTTTGGCGGAGTCGTCCCCGAAATCGCCGCCAGGGCGCATGTGGAGGCGCTCGACCGGACGATCGCCGCGGCACTCGCCAAGGCCCGCGTGAATTTCGCCGAGCTCGACGGTATTGCCGCAACCGCCGGCCCCGGTCTGATCGGCGCGCTCCTGGTCGGCCTCACCACCGGCAAGGCGATCGCGATGGCCGCCGGCAAGCCGTTTGCCGCCGTCAATCATCTCGAGGCCCATGCACTCACCGCACGCCTGACCGACGGGCTCCCGTTCCCCTATCTGCTGCTCCTTGTCTCCGGCGGCCACACCCAACTCGTCGAAGTCGCGGGCGTTGGCAGCTATCGCCTCTACGGCTCGACCATCGACGACGCGCTCGGCGAAGCGTTCGACAAGACGGCGAAACTGCTCGGCCTTCGCTATCCGGGCGGTCCGGCGGTCGAAGCTGCGGCCGCAGCAGGCGACCCGCGACGCTTCGCCTTGCCGCGGCCGATGGTCGGCCGGCCGGGAAGTGATTTCTCCTTCTCCGGACTCAAGACGGCGATCCGTCTCGAAGCAGAGGCGATCGCACCGGTCGGTGACGAGGACATCGCCGACCTTGCGGCTTCGTTTCAGGCCGCGGCGACCGACGTGGTCGTCGACCGCACCGGCAACGCGATAGGCCGCTTCCTCACCGAGGAGCGGCCGGGCTCACCGGCGCTGGTGGTCGCGGGCGGCGTCGCCGCCAACCGAGCGCTTCGCGCGGCGCTCGCCGAACTCGCCGGAAGCAGAGGTGTCGCTCTGGTCACGCCTCCTCCTTCGCTATGCACCGACAACGCCGCGATGGTGGCCTGGGCGGGAATCGAACGGCTGGGCGCCGGCCTCGCCGACGGGCTCGATTTTGCAGCGCGGCCGCGCTGGCCGCTCGGCGCGGTAGTCGCCGCGGCCGAACGGAGTGCGACCGTATGAAGATCACGAGCATCGGCATCGTCGGCGGCGGCGCCTGGGGAACGGCCCTCGCGCTGGTCGCCGCCCGCGCGGGGCGAAAAACACTCGTTTACGCCCGCGATCCGTCGACGGTCGCCGCCATCAACGACAACCGCGCGAGCCCGGCGCATCTCGGATCGGCGCCGCCTATGTCGGCCACCGGCGATCCCGCCGCTCTCGGCGATTGCCAGGCGCTGATCCTCGCCGTCCCGGCGCAGGAATTGCGCCGCGCCCTGCAGCCTTTCGTGCCGGTGGTGGCCGACGGCACGCCGGTCGTCATCGCCGCCAAGGGAATCGAACTCGCGACCGGCAAGCGGCTCAGCCAGGTCGTCGACGAACTGAAGCCGACGGCGGAAATCGCCGTCCTTTCCGGACCGAGCTTTGCCGCCGACGTTGCTCGCAATCTCCCGACCGCGGTTACGATCGCGGCGTCGCGGCGCGAACTCGCCCTCGACCTTTGCAGCGCGCTTTCCAATCCGACCTTCCGGCCATACGCCGAGACCGACATCGTCGGCGTCGAACTTGGCGGCGCGATGAAGAATGTCTTGGCGATCGGCGCCGGCATCGTTGCCGGCCGGCGGCTGGGGGCGAGCGCCGGGGCCGCATTGGTGGCGCGCGGATTCGCCGAGATGCGGCGCTTCGCCGAGGCGTTCGGCGCGCGGCCGGAGACGCTGATGGGCCTTTCCGGCCTCGGCGACATCATCCTCACCTGCTCTTCGCCCCAGTCGCGCAACTACTCGGTCGGCCTCGCGCTGGGCGCCGGCCGGCCGATTCCGAACCTTCTCGCCGAGGGCATCGCCACCGCCAATATCGCCCGCCGCCTCGCCGACGACAGCGGCATCTCGATGCCCGTAACCGCGGCCGTTGCGGCCGTTCTTGCCGGTTCGCTGTCGGTCGACGACGCCACCGACGCGTTGATGAGCCGTCCGCTCCGCGCCGAAGCCGACTGACGCTCGACGGGAGACATAGCGGCTACGACCTTCGCATCTTCATCCGCTCAGTCTCGCGAAAGCGGGAATCCAGCCTATAATCGGCAACGCGTTCTGTCTTATCCTGGGTGCCCGCTGAAGCCTGTCCTCGGGCCCGCCGAAGGCGGGACCCGTGGGCTGGGACGAACGGCAAGCCGCGGCATCCGTAGCAATGCCGTCCGGAAAGGAAGCCAATGGCGTACTGGTTGGTGAAGTCCGAGCCCGGTTCGTGGCCATGGAGCGACCACGCGAAGGCGGCGAAGGACGAATGGACCGGCGTTCGCAACCCGCAGGCCCGTGCACATCTGAAGGCGATGAAGAAAGGCGACCGCGTCCTCTTCTACCACACGGGTGACGAGAAGGCGGTCGTCGGCATCTCCGAGGTCGTCGGCGAAGCGCATCCCGACCCGACCGACGCCGATTGGACGGCCGTCGATCTCAAGGCGGTAGAGCCCGTGAAGCGGCCCGTAACGCTCGCCGAGATCAAGGCCGATCCGGCGCTGAAGGACATGGTGCTTGCGAGATATCCACGGCTGTCGGTGCAGCCCGTCACCGACGCCGAGTGGCAACGCGTGCTGAAGCTCGCGGCAAAGGCCTGATCCGATGGCGTATGATCAGCGCCTCGCCGGCCTGATGCGGACCGCGTTGCGCGACCGCCAGGGCATCGACGAGAAGAAGATGTTCGGCGGCCTTTGCTGGATGATGAACGGCAACATGCTATGCGGCGTGGAAAGCGACCGCTTCATGTTCCGGGTCGGGAAGGACCGCGAGGCGGAGGCATTGGCGTGGCCCGGCGCCACCCCGATGGAATGGACGGGACGCCGGGCCGCCGGCATCGTTTGGGTCAGCGGCGGCGACGCGATCGATTACGGGCTCGACCGGATGCTCGACATGGCGGCCGAGTTCGCGGGTTCGCTGCCGCCGAAATAGCGCCGCAGATCAGTAGCGGATCACCATCAGCCGGTCGCGCCCCGATTCCGGCAGCCAGACCTCGCCCGGCCGCCCGAGGATCTGCCGCACGCTCGCGTTCGGCCCGCTGTTCGGGAAGGCGGTGAATTGTTCGCTTGTCGGATCGAAGGCATACACCGTATCGGTCTCGAAATCCGACATCCACACGATGTCGCGCTCGTCGACATAGACGGCGTAGATGGCATGGTTGCCGCCGGGCGGCCGCCAGCTCCGCCAGCTTTCGTCGGCGGGATCGAACACCGAGAGCTGCCCCGCATTCCATTCCGCCACCCAGATCCGGCCGAGGCTGTCCGACCACACGCGCCGCGCACCCTGGTTCGGCGTCGGCGGCTCGATGACGATCGCCTCGCCGGTCGCCCGGTCGATCCGCGCGATGTAGCTGCCGGCAAGCGACGCAAAGTAGATCTCGCCGGACGGCGTCCCGGTGATGCCGTAAGGTCCCCGGCCGCCGGGTGCGGAATAGACCTGCATCTCCTCACTCGCCGGATCGAAGCGTCCATAGACGCCGCCCTGCCCGGTGAACCAGAGGACGCCGTCGCCGTCGAACGCGGCGGTGTTGAGATTGGCGTTGCCGGTCCCCGGCGGCAGCGGCCACACGCTCACCGCCTCCGTGGCCGGATCGAATCGGACGATCGCGTTCTGCCCGCCGTCGGTGATCCACGCGGCGCCGTCCGGGCCCTGGATCACGCCATGCGGCCGCGAGCCGGGGCCGAGCGCGATCTCGCGCACCGCGCCGGTCTCCGGATCGAGAATGCCGAGGACGCCGCGACTCTGGCCGGTGTACCAGACGAGGCCGTCGGGCGCCGGCGCGAC
>CAYOBK010000082.1:0-1551 GCA_964402275.1 uncultured Bauldia sp. | reverse complement strand
GGTCAACGAAAAGCTCGGCGGCAAGCGGCTCAACGCGCACGACATCCAGTGCATCAACTGGAAGATCCACGTCCTCGACCGGCCGGACTTCTCCTACCGGTCGCACCATCAGGCGAGCGTCCAATACAGCCCCGCCTATGCCGACTGGATCGCCGAGCAGATGCGGCGGGACCCGGACTTCCTCAGGCGCGCCCGCGCCGAATACCAGGCGGCGATCCAGAACAAGCGGCGCGCCGAGCGAAGAAGGATCGCGCGCCGGCTCGCCGCCGTCGCGCTTCGCGACCACCGGCCTTCACACTAGCCGCCCGGGCGTCTAAACGGGCGTCCTTGCTCTGACGCCCGCGAGACCGCTCTTGCCCCGACCGCCGACGCTCATCTTCGACATCGACGGCACCTACGCCGAGACCGAGGAAACCCACCGCGAAGCCTTCAACCGGACCTTCGCCCTCTACGGTCTCCCGTGGGCGTGGGACCGGCCGACATACAAGAAGCTTCTCGAAGTCACCGGCGGCAAGGAGCGAATCCGGCATTACATCGAGACCTTCGATCCGGAGGGCGGGGAGCGGGTGCTCCCGCTGATCCCGGAAATCCATGCCGCCAAGACCGACCGCTATACGGCGATGATCGACGAGGGCGCGGCGCAGCCGCGGCCGGGGGTCAGGCGGCTGATCGAGGAGGCGAAAGCGGCCGGGTTCCCGGTGGCGATCGCGACCACCACCAGCCTCCCCAATGTCGCGTCGTTGATCCGGGCGACGCTCGGGCCGGACGGCATGTCGCTGTTCGACGCGGTCGGCGCCGGCGACGTGGTCCGGAACAAGAAGCCGGCGCCCGACATCTTCAACTACACGCTGGATCGGCTCCGCACCGGCCCGGAAGATGCGATCGCCTTCGAGGATTCGATCAACGGCCTCCGCTCCGCCGCGGGCGCCGGCCTCCGTGCCATCATCACGCCGTCGATGTACACCAGCGACCAGGAGTTCAACGGCGCGTTCTCCGTGCTGTCCGACCTCGGCGAGCCGGACCGGGCGTACCGCCACATCTCCGGCGCCGGGGCGGGCGAAAGGATGGTGACTCTGGAGGCGGTGGCGCGATGGCTGGGGAGGTAAGCGGGGCCTCACTCGGCGGGCGGTTGACGCCGGAAGGGCATGTCCTCCCGGTCCGCGTCTATTACGAGGACACCGACTTCTCACGCCATGTCTATCACGGCAGCTATGTCCGCTTCCTCGAGCGCGGACGCTCGGATTTCCTCCGGCTCTGCGGCATCGAGCATGCGCGCCTCGCGGCCGACGGTCTCCACTTCGCCGTTTCCGAGATTTCGCTGCGGTTCATGCGCGCCGCCAGGATCGACGACATCGTCGAGGTCGCGACGAGGGTTGAAAAGCTCACCGGTGCGCGTGTTGTATTGGCGCAGGTTATCCGCCGCGGCGCGGAGCAACTGGTAACGGCCGAAGTTACGGTGGCGTTGATCGAGGGCGGCGGACGCCCGCGGCGCTTTCCGGACGCCGTGCACGGCGCGCTGTCGCGAACAAAGGAGCTAACCGTTCCTTAAGC
>CAYOBK010000081.1:0-3121 GCA_964402275.1 uncultured Bauldia sp. | reverse complement strand
CGTCCGCGAGCGCGTCGAGGATGAAGGCATTGGCCAGGTCGGCTCTATCCGGTCTTCGTACCAGCCCACGGTCGAGAGATCCGACGATACCGCCCCAGTTTTGCAGGGCGAACTCCAGGTTGCCGTCGACGATCGCCTGGTACATCCGCTCGTAACGGATCGACATCTCGAGCATTGTCCGCCCGGTGCCGCCGGCGTCGCGCTCCAGTATCTCGAACCGAGCGGCATCGTCCGGCGCGCCAAGGAGCCAACTTTCCCCAAGCGGTTGTGCAGCCGCCGAACCGGCTATCACCCCGGCCGCCACCGTTGCAGCAATCGCATTCCTGATTCCGCCCATTGCTTTATCCTCCCTAACCCTTTGTTTCGGACCGCCGATACACTAAAACATGAGCGCGGGAGTCAGCAATTATAGTTGAGTGTGAGCGACTTCACATTCCGTTGATTAGCCGGGTTCGGAGTTGCCGGGGCGCCTCTGGCTAGAGCGGACGAGAGCGCTGATCTCAGCTCGCCCGCCGGAGAAGTCGGCTCAACCAGCGGCGCGCCGGCGACTTGTTGATGGCCCATCGCGGAGTTTGCAGGCGATGACTGGGATCCGTGCTCAGGCCGATGTCCAGGATCTCATGCTTGTCGTTCACGGCACGCACGATGAGATCGAAATCGCCGAGGCTCACACGATCGCCGGCCTCCACGTCCCCGTGCAATTTCTCGCGGAGGAAGTCCCTCAGCGTCACCCCTGCGTGACCGGGCTCAATCTCTGCGCCATAGGCGTCGGCGATCTCGCCCAGCCGAGCATCTGGGTTCAACGTGAACTCGCCGTAAAGGTCCGGATCGAGGCTGTCTCCGGCCGACCCGGCAAACAGCCGGTCGAGCAAAGGGACATATCGGCTGCTGGTGACGATGAAGATCTGATCGTCCGGCTGCAGGGGTCCCGCCGAGTGCGGTCGCAGCGACGAACCGCCGCGGACAATGAGTGACGGCCGCGCCCAGCGCGGCAGGCGATCTCCCTTCGCCACCTTGCTGTCGGGGCGAACGCGATAGGCGACGACCTCGTAGCCGCCACCGCCGGGTATCTCGAGTTCGGTCCGCTGAATCGGCCCCAGCCGGGCCGGGACGATGAGCCCGAGCCACCGGGCCATCGGGCGGATGGACCATCCCTGCACGAGCAGCGAGGTGAGAACGATGATGAACGTGACATTGAACAACACCTGACCGTTCGGCAGGCCCGCCACGATCGGGAGGATGCCGAGCAGAATGGACACGGCGCCGCGCAGGCCGACCCATCCGATGAAGGTCGTTTCGCGCCACGAGAACCGGAAGGGGAGAATGCTCAGCACCACCGCAACCGGGCGCGCCACCAGCATCAGGAAGACGCCCAGCGCAATCCCCGGAAGGAGCACCTCGGGGAATTCCGAAGGCGTGGCGAGAAGCGCGAGCGTCAGAAACATGGTGATCTGGCTGAGCCAGGTGAGCGCATGGCTGAAGCGGCGAAGGCTCGCCGCATTGCGAATCTCCGAGTTGCCGGCGAAGACGCCGGCGATGAACACGGCGAGGAAGCCGCTTCCGCCGGCGAGCGACGTCGCGCCGAACACCGCCAGGCCGAGTGCCACGAAGGCAACCGGATAGAGGCCGCTGTCGAGGTCGGTGCGGTTGATGATCGCCCGGATTCCGTAACCGCCGGCGAGGCCGACGATCGCTCCAAGGCCGATCTGGCGAACGAAGTCGCCGAGGAGCGTGATCGTCGCGGCCTCGAGGCCGGCGCCGGCCAGGATCAGCTCGATCAGGCCTATGGTCAGGAAGATCGCGACCGGGTCGTTGCTGCTCGACTCGACCTCCAGCGTCGCACGGATCCGCTCGCGGAGCGAAACGCCTCCGGTTCGAAGGAGAAAGAACACCGCCGCCGCGTCGGTAGAACCGACGATCGCGCCGAGAAGGAACGCCTCGATCCATTCCAGCCCGAGAATCCAGCGGGCGGCCACTCCGACGAGCCCCGCGGTAAGCACCACGCCGAGGACGGCAAGCGAAGTCGCGGGCAGGGCGGCCGTTCGCAGCGTCTGCGCCCGGGTGTTGAATCCGCTGTCGAAGAGAATGAGGGCGAGCGCGATCGACCCGATAAAATAGGCGGCGGGAGCGTCGTCGAATTCGATGCCGAGGCCGTCCTCGCCCACCCCGAGGCCGAGGAGCAGGAACACAAGCAGCAGCGGCGCGCCGAACCGGAAGCTGATGACGCTCGTGAAGATGGCCACGGCCACCAAAAGGGCCCCCAGCAGAATCGCCAGGTTCATGGCAGTCAGGGACATTGGTGGCGGCCTCCGGCAGTGCTGGCGCCACTCTACCTCATATGGTCTCAGATGCTTCAAGCCATTGCGGTTTCCGCGAGGGGCGAGAGATGAGATTCGATTAGGCGGATCGGGCCGTTGGAACCGCTGCGGCCGATAACACGGTCAACTATTCGGCGGCCCCTTTGATCGGCACGGATCTGGGGCGTGGCGCCGGAAAGCCGCGTGCCGTAGAATGCCGGCTGGCTGTCGGCTCGAAACAGGGGCGGTCGCGGTCGCGGCCTGCCCCTCCCTGCACCGGAGACCTCGATGATCAGCAGAATGCCATCAGTGCTTGCCGCGGGTCTTTGCATGTTGGGCGCGATCGTTCTTCCGTCTGCGGTGACGGCCCAACCCGTCGTGGACTCCTACGTCAACTTCGCCTGGCGCGACTTGACCCAGCCGGAATGCGTCGCCCGAGCCTCAAGCTCCGTTGATCAGGCTATCTCCGCTTTCGCTCTTACTGCGACGCAGACCCAGGTCGACGACTGGCATGTTCTCGGCGACGCCGACGACCTCGTGTTCTGGGTCTTCTGCATCGCCGATGCCGGCAGCGACGGCGTAATCAACCCGAACGCCGCGCGCCTGCTGGTTCATGTCAACGTCAACACGATCCGTCCCGATTTCGGTGCCGAGCTTCGGGATTATTTGGCCGAGTGCATGGCGGGGGCCTGCCCGGCAGCCGCGGCGGCGAAAGGCGCGACAACGATCGGCTGGAGCGAATCGCCGCAGGAATTCCGCGGTCGGACCGGCGAGCGGTTCGACTATGTTTGCGCGCCCCTCGGAGACCGGACGATGGGCCCCAT
>CAYOBK010000080.1:0-4051 GCA_964402275.1 uncultured Bauldia sp. | reverse complement strand
TTGTCGAAGGGGAAGTCGCGGAGGTAGCCGAGCGAAGAATAGCCGGTGCCGAAATCGTCCATGACGATGGAGGCGCCGAGGCGCTTCAGCTTCCACAGAATCGCCTTGGTGTCGTTGGTCGCGGCCAGGAACATCGATTCGGTGATCTCCAGCTCCAGGCGGCGGGGATCCAGCCGGGTCTCGTCAAGTGCAGCCTTGATCCGGGACACCAGCTCGGTGTCGCGGATCTGCACGGCGGAGAGGTTGACGGCGACCTTGACATCCGACGGCCATGTCACCGCCTCCCACATCGCCTGATGCAGGACCCAATCGCCGATCCGATTCATGAGGCCGGCTTCCTCGGCGATTGGAATGAACTCGGCCGGCGAGACCTGGCCGAACTCTTTCGACGACCATCGGAGCAGCGTCTCGAGGCAAACGACCTGCGGGCTGGTGATGTCGACAATCGGCTGGAACTCGACGCGGAACTCCCGGCGCTCGACGGCAAGGGCCAGCGCCTGTTGAAGGGCATGCCGGCGAGCGGCCTCACGGTTCATCGCCGGCTCGAAGATCTTGTAGCCCGTGCCCTCGGCCTTGGCCCGGTAGAGCGCCACGTCGGCGTGCCGAAGCAGGTCGGCGGTACCGCCGCCAACCGTTGATGGATTGATCGGCGCGACACCGACGCTCGTCCGAACCGTGAGCGCGGCGGTCGACAGGATGAACGGCTCGGCGAACGCAGCCAGGATGACGACGGCCAGTTCGGCCGGCAGGCGGGAATCAAGGGCGCGGTTGCAGAGGATAGCGAACGCGTCGCCTCCGAGGCTGGCGACCGCATTGGTCGACGCGTAGCGTTCGTTCAGACGCTCGGCGACGGTCGCCAGCAGCTCGTCGCCGACCGGATGGCCCATCGTGTCGTTGATCGCCTTGAACTCGTCGAGGTCGAGCAGGAACAGGGTCGCCAGGCCGCCGGTCGCGACCTGGTCGATCGTCTCGTCGACCGCTTCGAGGAATCTCGCGCGATTCCACAACCCGGTGAGCGAGTCGTGGTGGGCGAGATAGGACAGCCGCTCGGTGGTGACGATGCTATCGGTGATATCCGACGAAACGCCGCGGTAGCCGGCAAAGGCAAGATCGGCGTCGTAGACGGGCACTCCCGAGATCCGCCAGTATCGCAAATCGCCTTTCAGGCGAACGCAGATGTCGATGCCGCGGAAGGTCGCCCGCTTTTCGATCAGCGGCTTCAACGACGCGCCTTCCCTGGTGGCCAGTTCGTGAATCGGGCGACCCTCGAGCTCGGCCTTGGTGGCTCCGGTCGCCCTCAGGAAACGATCCGACGGATTGCGGATCAGGCCGGCGGCGTCGCTTTCCCAAAGCCAGTCGCCGGAACGGCCGTGAAGGTCGTTGACGAGAAGGCCGATGATGTCGTTCCGCTCGGCCAATTCGGCCTTGACCATGAGAATGGCCGATTGTGTGCGGTTGTCCCTGCGGATGTCCCAGCTCAACAACACGCCGAGTGCGAGGATGATGGCAACCGCCAGAACGGCCGACCCGCCGAGGAGCATAAAAACGGCGGCCGCGGTGGGTACCGTTATGACCCACACAAATGCGTGCGCGGCGCCGGGCGAGGTCGCGTAGCGCATCGCGCCGCCAACAAGAACCGCGATGATCGCGAGGCCGATCAGAAGGGTGTGGGACAGCGTCGGTGCAGGCAACACCAGCCACGGCAGGCCGCCCCAGACGAGGCCTAGGAACACCGCCGGTGCGATCCGCCGAAGCGGCGTTCGCCTCCGTGGTGTAGCGCGCTGGCGCTGGCGGTCGCCGATCACCCAGCCTGCCCAGGCGAGGTTGGCGGCGACCCACCCGCCGAGAATGATCGGATGGGTGAAGGACCAGGACGAGACGGCAACGGTGACTGCGCCAAGCGCGACGATTGCCGCGGTGACGACCGCGGCGCCGGACAGGACCCTTAGCCGCCCGACGTCGATGAGGTTTGGAGATCGGAGCGATCCCGCCATGACAATCCTAGCCTCGGCAATCGTCCCAGTTTGGCCGGAATCTCTGAAGAATTGAGCGCAGCCTTTCCTCAAATTTGGCTAAAGCTTTAGGAATTGCCCGCTGCTTCCTTCGGGTGCCGCCCGGTCGCCGCGGGCGCTTGCAGCGCCGGCGGCCGCAAAATAGTTTCCGCGGCGTTGTAGACTCGCCATCTCTACAACCGGAGGACACGTAACGAGAGTGCCGGGGCAATGCGATGCGATATCGGCTATATTGCCGCCTGCGAATGGGGACCTCGCTGGGGCCCGCAACGGTGTTGCGGGGGGCTTAATGCGGAGCGGTTTGGCCGCCATCGGCGTGGCCGGTGTGGTCGCGGGCGTCCTTGCGCTGGCATGGCCAGCCGGCGGGCAGCCGCTTCCGGGGGTGTCGGACACCGAGATCAGGATCGGCAACATCGTGCCTTACAGCGGCCCGGCAGCCGCCTATGGTGATCTCGGCCGCGTCCACGCCGCTTTCTTCGCGATGGTGAACGACCTCGGCGGAATCAACGGCCGGCGGGTGACGCTCATCTCCAATGACGACGGCTATAGTCCGCCGCGCACGCTGGAGCAGGCGCGCCGACTCGTAGAACGCGACGATGTGCTCCTCATCTTCCAGAGCCTCGGGACGCCAACCAACCTTGCGATCCGCGACTACATGAACGAGATGGGAGTCCCGCAGTTGTTCATAGCGACCGGGTCGCCGGTGTTCGACGACCCGTCGGATTACCCCTGGACCATGCGCTGGAATCCGAGCTTCGAAAGCGAGGCGCTTGTCTATGCCGACTACATCCTTGCGACCTTCGAGCAGGCGACGATTGGCGTCCTCTACCAGAACGACGACTCGGGCCGCAGCGCATTGGCGGTGCTTGCCGATCGCATAAGCGGACGCTTTCCGATTGTGTCGCAGCCCTTCGATCAGTCCGATCCGACTGTCGATGCCCAAATCACCGCGTTGCGGGCGTCGGGCGTCGACGTTTTTGTCAACTTGTCGATCGGCAGGTTCGCGGCGCAGTCGATCCAACGCGCGGCCGAGCTGCAATGGCGCCCCCATCATATTCTCTACAGCGGCTCGGCAAGCATCGCCGAAACATTCGTGCCCGCCGGTGTCGAGAATGCGGTCGGCATAGTGACGACCCGCCACTCGATCGACCCCGCCGATCCTGCTTTCGCGGACCATCCGGGGCGCGCCGAGTTTGTCTGGTTCATGGAAAATTATCTGCCGGACCGCCAATACACGGTGCTGGAGGCATACGCCTATAACGTCGCCAGCGCCCTGGTCGAAGTCCTGCGCCGTTGCGGCGACGATCTCAACCGCGCCAACGTAATGGAACATGCGGCAAATCTCACCGCGCTGGAGTTGCCGATGCTGATACCGGGGATCACCGTGAATACGAGCCCCACCGATTATGCACCGGTCGAGGCGCTCCAGATGGCGCGATTCGACGGGAATTCATTCGTGCCGTTCGGAGCAATCATCGACACCTCCAATCACTGAGCCAGGGCGCCGGGTCGTTCGGCCGCGAGCGTGTTGCCGTGCGCCGTCAGCATCGTGCTTGCCGAAAACGCGATTGCCTCGATATGCCGTTCATGCCGTCGCCGGAGGGGCGCCATGCTGCTGCAACAGTTGATGTCGGGAGTTGCGACGGGAGCGGTGTACGCGCTCCTGGCTCTCTCGGTGGTGCTCATCTATCAGACGACGCGGCACATCAACCTTGCCCAGGGCGAGATGGCGATGTTCACGACCTTCGTCGCCTGGCAACTCGCATCGTGGGGCTTGTCCTACTGGGCGATGTTCATTGTCACGGTGGCCATCGCCTTCGCGATGGGCGCGGGTCTCCGTTGGCTGCTGATCGCGCCGCTCGGGGTCGCTCATCCGCGCTACCAGCTAGCGGCGATGGCGGCGCTGTTCCTGTTGCTCAACAGTATTGCCGGGTTCCTCTGGGGGCAGGATTTCAGGTCGTTCCCGACGTCGTTCGGGACGTGGTCCGTGCTCGGCGCGACGCCGATCGGGGGTTACCGCGCCGGCATGGTTGGCCTTG